>DHFP01000032.1 GCA_002402315.1 Clostridiales bacterium UBA4821 | reverse complement strand
AAATTGGGTCAGTATAGCCATTTTTACTGGAATACTCAGGATGTATGTGAAAACTATGCTTTTAATGTATATACTATGGCGATTTTCCGAAAAACTGTGTCAGATATAATTTATGCACCCAAGAAATATTATAATAATTGACATTTCAAGCATAGTATGCTATAATTAAATTAATTTAATTATATATCGTCTTTTCTGATAGGCCTTCTACGGTAGGAGGGTTCTTATAAATTCTATTTTTCTCGGATATTCCATATTTGACAATAAATTAAGGTGGTGTAGTATGGAGAATATAAGTCTTCAAAGTAAATCGTTGGAAGAATTAAGATATATTGCCAAATTAGTTGGTCTCAAAAGCTACTTAAAATATAAGAAGGGTGAACTAATAGAAAAGCTGCTTGAGTTGCAGAACCGCCTGAATGATAAGAATAATACTGCGCAAAATGAACCGAATGGAGCTGCTGAAGAAGAAGAGAATGCAGAAAAGGTGGAAAAGGATTTTGTAGAACCTGATAACGCTGCAGCAGAGATCAAACGTAAGAGAGGAAGACCAAGTAAAGCAGCTGCTGCTAAGGCAAATGAATCAGGTGAAGAGGAAAAAGACAATGATGCAGCTCAAGAGGTGGGAACACCGTTAACTGAAAATGCTGCTAAACATGATAAGGTATTAAAAGAGGATCCAACCGAGAATAATGAAAAGAGAGATACTAGAAAAGATGATTATTTGAACGGATTGGATAAGATAATCAGTGATGACCCTGTAGAAGGTGTACTTGAAGTCTTACCTGATGGCTATGGATTTTTGAGAAGTGACAACTATCTTTCAGGCCCTAAAGATGTATATGTATCCCCATCTCAGATCAGAAGATTCGGTTTGAAGACTGGAGATAAAGTAAGAGGAAAAGGCCGCATACCCAAAGAAGGAGAAAAGTTTCAGGCACTTCTATATGTACAGACAGTAAATGAAGATCCACCGGAGGTTGCATCAAAAAGAACACCTTTTGAGTATCTCACGCCTATTTATCCAGACAGGAGAATAACGCTTGAAACCAGTTCAAGAGAATTATCTACAAGGCTTATTGACCTTATTGCACCAATAGGTAAGGGACAGAGAGGAATGATTGTTGCTCCTCCTAAAGCAGGAAAAACTATATTGCTAAAAAAGATTGCAAACAGTATTACGACTAATTATCCTGATATTGAATTGATCGTTCTGTTGATAGATGAAAGACCCGAAGAAGTAACTGATATGCAGCGTTCAATCAAAGGAGAAGTAATATACTCTACATTTGACGAAGTACCTGAGCATCATATCAAAGTTGCTGAAATGGTTCTTGAGAGAGCTCAGAGATTGGTTGAGCACAAAAGGGATGTAGTTATATTACTGGATAGTATTACCAGGCTTGCAAGGGCATATAACTTAACAATACCACCAACTGGGCGAACTCTTTCAGGCGGTTTGGATCCAGGGGCATTACATAAACCAAAAAGGTTTTTTGGAGCCGCTAGGAATATTGAATATGGTGGAAGTTTGACCATACTGGCAACTGCCTTAATTGAAACCGGAAGTAGAATGGATGATGTTATTTTTGAAGAATTCAAAGGTACTGGAAACATGGAGCTTCATCTTGACAGAAGATTATCTGAAAAAAGGATTTTCCCGGCAATTGATATTAATAAATCCGGTACCAGAAGGGAAGAGCTGCTGTTAAATCAGAAAGAAATTGAGGCAATATGGTCTATCAGAAAAGCGTTGAGCAATGCCGGAACGGCTGAGGTCACGGAAATGCTGATAAATCGGTTAATGGCAACTAAAACTAACGATGATTTTGTATCATCCATTAATGTTACATTCAGCAGTCAATATTGACAGAGGGAAAGATTATAAGCATCTTTGCTTATAATCTTTTTCTTAGTGTGCCACGCATGGCGATTAACTAGGTGGTGAAAGACCACTGTGGGGGTTTGTAGTTACCAACCACTAGCCAAGAGCAAGGGTGTTCATCGTGAGGTGTGAATCCGAAGGAAGCTGGAGGCAAAATTCCGACCCAAGGAACACGAAAATAATTCAAAGGAATTAGGAATACAGAAGCCAGAATCAAATTGGTTTTTGGCTGCTGGACATTGGTTCTTAGTTCTTTAATAACTTTTTTGGAGTTTTAGCTAAGAGCCAATAGCCAATAGCTTACAGCTATATTACATTTCTTTTAAAATACTTGCTAATTAATTATAATAAAGGTAGAATACACGCAGATAAGATTTAGGTTGTTTCTTTTCATCAGACGTTGAAATACCATATGGCTGAATTTGTACGAATATTGTTGAAACTATAAAAGATAATAATCTATTAGAATTTACAATTAATTTCTAATTATATCTTGATATTTAATTAATAATATGATAAAAATATTTCTGTAATAGTTCAAATTTCGATAATTATTCTGTTTGTTCCTTAATATTCAAAGTTTGATTTTTGTCTAAGTACATTTCGGATGGATATTTGATTTTTCATCAATGCTGCTTTTAACGATTGATTTGTGAACTTATACGAAAGAGGTGCAATTTAATAAGATGAAACACAAAGGAAGAATTGTGAAGTTTGAGAGAACTGGAAGATTTTATTGCAAGTTAGGTATAAAATTATTAAACAATAAGAGGTTCATGGAATCAGCTAAGTACTTTGAAAAGGCCATTTCTATTGAACCGGACAATTGTGAATACTATTTTAATCTATCTGGTGTTCTTGCCGAAATGGGAAGCGTCAAAGAGTCAGTAAATATACTCGAGAATGCTATAAAAAAACTCAATTCTGTAATGCCGGAGTGTTATTTTGCTATGGGATGTAATTACTTTGATTTAGGAAACTTCAAGAAATCAAAGTATAATTTTGAGAAATATTGTGAGGTTGAACCAAATGGAAGCTTTATAATTGAAGCAGTTGAAGCTATAAAATTCATAGACACTAATATTTTTAGTGATCAAAGCTCAAGACAATTAAAAATAAAAAATATGGCAAACAAGGGTAAGAAGCTTCTTGATAAATATGAATTTTCCAAGGCAATTAAGGTGCTGGAAAAAGTAATTAAACTGGAAACTGAATCTACTGTGCCGAGAAATAACTTATCTCTGGCTTATTATTTATCCGGAGATGTTGGCAGCGCAATAAATGCAGCCAGAGAAGTATTGAGAATAGATGAAAGCAATTCATATGCAAACTGCAATCTTGCCCTATTTTATAGAACTATAGACAGTAGTGATTTGTATAAAAAACAGTTACGTGCCGTAAAGAATTCCCGGTTTGATTCAGTTGAGGAGATATTAAATTCAGTAGATATTCTATCGAAGCTGAGTGAAGATAAAGTTATCAGAAGTCTACTGGAAAAGCTGGTCAAAGACCATGATGAAATAATTCTATGGCACTTCTTGGCAATATCATATCACAATACAAGTAGGTTTAGTAAAGCCATGGAAGTTTGGAATATAATTAAAGCAAAGTTACCGCACATGTCTATATTTACAGACTGCTTCGTAATGGAATCCATGAAGTCAATTAAAAATCCTCTGAATTCGAGCAATAACAATTACGATATAAAGGTATTCGTTGATTATATAACAAGAATTGAAGAGTTAATTGAGGTTCTAATTGATATGGATCAGGGAGAGTTTAATAAAATATGGGAGACTAATGAGCATGTAAGAGATATAGTGAACTACTTCCTCTATAAATTCGAAAACAAGAAAAAATTAAAGCTTATTGATAAGTTGGCTAATGTTGAAGATGACGACGCAATACATATGTTGAATACGTATGTAAGAAATGCGGAGAAAAGAGATGAGGTTAGTAATAAGTGCGAAGAGATAATCATGAGAAAAAGAGTTGCTGGAGATGCAATGGTAAATATAGTGGAATTCAGTACAGACAAAAGAAATACTAAAAAGCGCCAGTAGGCGCTTTTATATCTCAATAATGGCTTTTATTTTCTCTATATATTCGTTAGCTAGTTTTTCGGATACTTTCTTGGATGTTCCCTCGGCGTAGACTCTACATAGAGGTTTGTCAACATCAGGGATGACTAGTATCCAACCTTTAGGTGTAATAAACTTTACGCCATCGAGTAGCTCAATCTTATTTTTAGTCGATTCCTGGATAAGGGTTCGCATTACTTTACCTTTCTGTTCCCAAGGACAGAAAATTTTCTTTTTACTTATATTGAAATCTGGAATATCATCTATTACCTTATCAAGAGTAATATTCTTAAGTGAAAGAAATTCAATAATCTTTAACAAGCCGGCGAAAGCATCAAAATTCAGAAAAAACTGGTCTTTATTTTCCTTATTCTTATATAGATTATAGTTAAGCATCTCTTCCATGACAGCTCTTGCAGAAGTCTTGGTTCTTGTTACTATACCCCCATATTTTTCTGCCAGCCTTTCTATAACATTTGACGTAGTTATGGGTACTACTACGTTAGTATTTTCTATAGTCTCAAAAGTTATTATTGATACCAGGGCAGTAAAGAGGTCTTCAGAAATAATTCTTCCTTTAGTATCGAACAAGATAAGGTTTTCACCATTGCTATCAATGTATGCACCAAATTCAGCATTATTCTTTTTAATCTCCTCAAATATGTCTTCTTGATTTCCAGTAAACTCTTTGGTTATTGAACTTACTACTTTAACACCGATATCAGAAAGCAGCTGAATAACCAGCGAATTAACTAGATCAGATGGCGAGAAGAAGACCATTTTAGGTTGAACATTTCTAATGACTAATGTATTTACTTCATTCATTATTGTCCTTATATAGTAATTCTTAAAGTCGGTAACATTATTCAGTCTGCTTATTTCTTCACCGTTACAGCGTTTAAAGTCTTCACGGACAAAAGAGCTTTCAATCTTTCGTTCAAAAGCCCTGCTGATGGTAGCGCCCTTTGCGTCCATAAAATCAGCACAAATTCTATTAGGATTTTCCTCGCTTAATTTTATATGAATACCGCCCTCTACAGAGAGAAAACTTATTGCATACCTTGAAATAGGAGTTAAGAGACTGCTAAGGTTAAATACTTCAACCCCGACTGAAAGGATGCCGGAGATAAATGCATGCTTGAACATTCTGGCAGCATTTGAGGTAGTTGAACTGACGACAACTTTTGAACCTTTTTTATACATGGAACCATAAGCTGCACCTAACCTGGTAGCAAATTCCGGAGATATATCGACATTTATAATACCGGACAACCCATTTTCTCCAAATATAGTACGCATATACTTGGAACCCCAGATAACATTTCTATCAACTACTGCCAGGGTGTCTATTGTTTTCTGAGGCCAGATTTTTACGTTGGGTTTTACTATTGCTCTTTCGTTTAGTGTACAGTCATCACCTATTATTGCATTTTCAAAAACCGATACGTAATGTTTTAAGTTTACTTTATTGCAAATAATTGCTCCCCGGACTTCAGAACCTAGTTCAATAAAGCTATTGTTCCAGACAATACTTCTTTTGATTGAAACCTCATCTTCAACAACATTATTATTACCCAGTACAGTATAATTCTCAATTGATGCATTACTGCTAATCTTGCAATTGTTACCAATAATAGAGGGTCCGCTTATATCAGCACCCGGTTCAATAATTGTTCCGGTTCCTATCCAGACCTTATCCCTGATCTGATTGCCGTCGATTTTTATATTAATCTTACCGTCAAAAACATCCATATGTGCTTGAAGATAAGCCTTGAGGTCACCGATATCACACCAATAATTGGAGGTAATAAATCCAAACATAGGTTGTTGATCTTTAAGAAGCATAGGAAACAAATCTTGGCTGAAGTCAAACTTTTTTCCTTTATCGTAATATCTAAATATACCAGGTTCCAATATGTATGTGCCGGTGTTGACAGTATCACTAAAAACTTCTCCCCAGCTAGGCTTTTCTAGAAAACCGGTAATTGCATAATCTTCATTGGTTATTACAACACCATACTCCAGAGGTACTGGAACTTTTGTTAAAACAAGTGTAGCTAACGATTTTTTTTCTTTATGAAACTTTACTGCTTCGGAAAGATTCATATTTGTAAGAGCATCGCCGCTAATTACAATGAAGGTATCGTCAAGAAATTCGGTTGCATTGCGTACACTTCCGGCGGTACCCAGAGGAGTTTCTTCGGTAAAGTAATGAAGATTAACACCGAAATTGGAACCATTACCAAAGTAGTCTCTGATCTTTTGAGGCATGTACATAAGAGTAGCACCGATTTCAGTTATTCCATGGCTTTTAAGTAAGTCAATTATATGTTCCATTATTGGCTTATTCATTACAGGAACCATTGGTTTCGGGAGGTCACAAGTTAAAGGTCTTAGCCTTGAGCCCTCGCCGCCAGCCATAATAATTGCTTTCATTTGCACCATCCTTTCGTCTAGTATTTACTTAAATATAAATACGATGTATAGCGGTAAGGTATTACAAATATTTATTTTATTTCCACAGGAATACATTTAGAGTTAAAACTGTGTAAAGTTTTGGCTGGTAACTACCTTGAACATGGTGAAGAGGATCAGAACTATATCCAATTGAGTGAAGTATAGTGTTTTTACTGTTATTCATGCTCTGTATACTGTAATGAGATATGTATTCCCCTATTAAGGTAAGTTAAAGAACAGCTCCTAAATATATTATACAATAAATTCCGTTTAATGTCTAAGAACATTTCAAAGTTTTTGGCCTTTTTTGATTCTATCTTCCATGCAAAGGGTGCATTTAATTTAAGTGAA
>DHFP01000240.1 GCA_002402315.1 Clostridiales bacterium UBA4821 | reverse complement strand
AAAACTTTCCATTGGAGCATTATCCTTTTTTATAGTATCGGAAAACTATTTTATAGTGTAGAAAATTCAAAAAATACCTCTCATTTCTACCCTTAGTCACCGAACAGTCACCAAATCGTTATTATGTTAACTAGCCTCAACATATAACAAAACCCTAGAAGCTTTATACCTCTAGGGTTTTGTTATATGGCGTGCCTGGAGAGATTCGAACTCGCGGCCTACGGATTAGAAGTCCGTNNGCTCTATCCAGCTGAGCTACAGGCACATAGTATTAAATTTGACGCATGAAATATATTAGCATGAAACCATGAAGAAGTCAACAGCTTTATAATTGATGGACAAACTATACAAAATATTATGCCTGAATTTGTGCAACTTGTACAAAAATTAAAATGCCAGAAGCAGAATTTGTCCTAGACTCTGCTCCCAGCATCTTCTATTAAATAAGCTTATCAATCCCTACTTCTTCAAGAATGGTCAGAAGCGAGCAGAACAAGGCGCATGAATTGCGAGGAAGCGGAGCATATTTAAAGATATGTGAGCACCGTAGCAATTCATGCAACACAGTTATGCGAAGCTTATCACCATTCTTACACCTTTTCCCAAACCTTGGCTACCAGTATAGTAATATCATCACCTATCTTTTCACCATAATTCTCTATAGCCTTTTCCAGGATTAGGTCTGCCAGTTCCTGAGGATTTGTTGTCTCTGCTTCTTCCAGATAATCCGCTATCCAATCTCCACAATCAGTATCCTGCCAGTTGGAATCTGTAGCTCCATCGGTTACCATAACAATATAATCACCTGCATTTAAGTTCTTTCCATATAAGTCGATATCCAAATTTTCCAGAATTCCGGCTGGAAGTGAAGCTCCTTTAACTATTTCTACTTTATTTTCTCTCTTTATATATAAAGGTGGTGCCCCGATTTTAACAAACTCAACCTTGCCAGAGTACAAATCTATTGCTGAAATGTCCATCGTTGCATATGACTCCTCGGCTGTTTTCAATACAAGCACAGAATTTATCAGATTTATTGCTATATCCCTGTCAAACCCCGAATCAAGAAATTTCTCAAGGAGGTCTATGGCAATCTGGCTGTTACGTGCTGCAGCCACCCCTGACCCCATTCCATCGCTTAATCCAAGAATATATTTCTTATCTTTTAAGTCCATAAAAGTATAGCTATCTCCGGATACCAAGTAGCTGCTCTTATTTGCCCTTGCTAATCCAACCGTTACACCAAACGTTTCCGAGCCTGTAAACCTTAACATGCACCTGGTTTTCATTCTCTCCGGACTGCACAAGAAGCCCTTCCGGGCCATCCGTTTCCCCACAACCTGACTAATTATCCTATCCATTTCATTTCTGCATTTCTTTATACCCGGACAGCCCTTACTCTGTACAACTATCTCCATTTTACCCTGGTGGTCATTTTCTATCCAGATTTCATCAATGCCAAGTCCGTTCTTTTCCAGTTCAAGTGCTATTTTGGATTCGAGATGACCTCTGGAACTGGATTCAAAATCTATTTCGTTCGCCAGCTTGGCTATTATCTTTGAAACACCTTGCAACTGCTGTGAAACCAATCCCCGGCTCTCTTCCACTTTCTTTTTCCACATCTGGTTTACCCTATATAATTCATAAACACTATTCATTGTAGTAACCAAATCTTTTGGTTTGGCGCATGAATCGTTGGAAAAGCAGGCAGGAACATCATCAAAAGACAGTCTTCCCTTTGCTTCCATAACCTCCAGCATTGAAAACATGGCTTGATATGTACTTTGAAATTCTCTATCCCAGCAGAATATGCATAAACTGCAATCTTTACATACTCTTTCAACAACCGTATCAAAGAAACTTGAGACATTAACCTCTCCAGCCTCCGGTTCAGGCTGGGGAACATTGTTGAATGTTACTGCAAGTTCCTCCACGGCCTTAGAAAAAGCATTTAACTTCTTTACCGTAGAATTGGCAGTAAACAATGGTATATGTTCTCCTTCTTCTATCTCAAGAGTTCTGTCATCAAATATCCGTCCGGCTTTTTTCACCACCTTGGCAGGTAAAATATAAAATAAGACTGCAGCAATTACAATGTCCCGTAATTGAATCAGCACTTCTGTTGACCCGGTCACAAAATATGTAAGTATCGCATTACCTGTTACAAACCCTAGTATAACACCAATATTACCGAGCTTTCTAAACATACCCGCCAGTAGTCCGCTAAAAGCATAGGAACCTATGACATTAAAATTACTTGCACCTGTCAAGCTTGAGACCAGTCCCATGGTTACACCTGCAGCAGCTCCAATACCCGCCCCTTTTGCCCGGGCCAAAACAAAAACAATAAAAATACATGCTATGCTTTTTAGGTCTGTACCCATGACACCAAAATCCCTTATACCCGCAATGGTTAATGCTCCAATAAAGGCTAAGCTGATAACCTCCTCGGTAGAAAAAACATTTCTTGAATTATCTGACAGCAATACAGCCGTACCTTTTCTCAATAGAATATAGAGCATGACTGTTACAGATGCCTCAAAGAGATATAAAATAAAGTCATATAAAAGAAAATTAAAGAAAAGCGGGAATACACTAACCAAAAAGACACTAACAAAAACTTTCAAGCCATTTATAAGTTCGCCTTGAACCTTCGCCCATCTTGCAAATATTGTTAATATTCCAAACAGCACTAATGTTGCAATTAACTTTAGCACAACCGCCGGATTCCATGACCAGGAAAGAGCACCAATAGCTATGCTTGTCCCAATTGCAACAGGTGAAACTCCTCTGCCATAGGTTGCAGCAAAAAAGGCTGCACCAAATGGAGATAAGCCTCCTACAAGCGATACCCTGCCTATCATGAATGCAATTATGCTCATACTTATACTTCTTATACTTATGGAACCAAGCGATGTACGCTTGACCTCATTTGAGAACCCGTGCGCTGTTTGGCCCACATTTCCAACCCTTTCACGAGAAAATATGTCGGCCTGATACATTATAATCCCTCCGCAACTTTTTTCTTTTGTGCAGATAGATTATATAACACCAGTAAAGCAATGTTTGTCAGTTCCGGTTGGCGAATAAAAATCTTTATGACAAACTTTTACATGTTTTCAGGTATTTAATCTAAAGTATGACTTTAACCCGGCAAAAAATGGAACGTTAGAGACATTACAATTTCAACCGCAATCAAGATTATTATTATCCATTCCAGTCTTGCATCCCTTTTGGACATAGCCAAACTTGCAAACATTTCAGTTATATCCATTAGTGCCTCTGTCTTCATTCTGACATTCTCATACCTTTCATCCAACTCAAACAGGTTGCTGAGGTCGTTATATATCTGCTCTGCATCAGTATTGTCCCAAACTATATCAGGCTTATCTAAAAGCATTATATATGAAATGGTGTTATATTTAAACGTAAGAATTTTAGCCGCTAAACTTGAAAGCTGCCTATCCCTGATATTTAGGTTTCCTTCTTTTAATTTATCCATAATTTCTTCTATCTTGTCAAAGACAGCATCTACGTCTAATTCAATTTTATCCAATGCAACTGACTTCGCCAAAATCATAGCAGCAATTTCATAATAAAAATAATGCTCTTCAGGTATAGTCACAGCTTCGTTATCAACAATATACTCTTTTGAGCCGCTCACCTTGACCTTATACTCCTCTATCTGATCAGATGCTGATTTTATTAGCAGACTCTTATCTAACTTCTTTAAATAATTTAGTACGTCTTTAATTTCATGAAAGGCTACATTCATAAAAACCATACTTCCAAAATGAAAGATGAATACACTCTTGTTTTCAACCTCTTTTAAAATTCCTTTCAAGTGGTTACTATCCAAACAAAGGACATCTTCCCATTTAAACTTTTTATTTATACCAAAATGTGCTGCAATTTCATTTATGTTAATTTCGTTTGCCACCATTACCGCCTTCAACTCGGCTATTTTCATTTTATCAACTCCATATGTATTTTTCTTGTTGCTATAGTATTCTTATTATACTCTTTCTTTATCATAGGTTTCAACTGTTATGCTTAATATAAAGAATATTTGATTCTATCAATGTTCCATTAACTCATAATAAAAAGGTTCTCTTTTATTATGAGTTTTATTACCAAATATATTGTATTCTTTACTTTTTTTTATTAATATGTATACAACATCCACTTAATAATAAGTTTTCTAAAATTATTACTAAGAGCTTATCCGTGAATAAGAGTGTTGCTAAGTGGCTAGATGATTTTTCAAAATACAAGGCGGAGGAAAGCGTAATAATTACTTTATTGCAACTGACGACAACGAAGTATTTTGGGAAATCAGCAGTCAATGAGTAGTACAATTATTTGCGGATGAGCTCTAAATTAACAGGTGATATGACATGTCCATGCTTTGTACAAATATAAATAAAGAACAGCTATTAAATATTCTGGATGAAGGCATACTGGTTTTTGATACTGTTAGAAACCTTGAGTTTATTAATAAGTCTGCCCTGATAACCTTATGCGTAGATGACGGAATCAACCTCCATGAAATAATTGATGCCATACTTAAGTACAAGTGGTTCGATATGGATGGCCTACGGATTTCTGCAAAAAACCATCCCATAGTTAGTATTCTTAATAATAAGCATACCGAACCCAATATAGCCGGTTTTAAAAATTTTTGTGCTCAAAAAACCACATGGATAAAGTTTAACCAAAAACCTTTTTCTGAAGGTAAGCTGGTCATTACTACTCAAGATATTACCAATTATGTTAAGCATTCCATTGAGTTGAAGGGTGAATTGGAAGTACAGAAGCAAATATGCAATTACTCTAATCAACTTTACGATTGCATCCCATATGGCTTATGCAAAATTGACCGTAACGGTTCCTTGCATAATTGGAACTCATCGTCATCAAAGATACTTGAATTAAACCAGTTGCCTATAACTATCCAGGATTTCTTCAACATGATTGAAATAGAAGAGCAGGAATCCAAGGATAAAACCCTTGAAAAACCGTTAATATGGTTTGTACAAAACAATATAATCATTGAAGACCTGGCTGTAGTCTATAGAAAAAATGGCATAAAAAAATATCTGACTATAAATATATTCCCCATTGCTGATTCAAATAATGAAGTTATGTATAGTGTGTTGTCTTTTAAAAATGTAAGCAATACTAAAGTCAAACTTGAACAGGCGAAAACTCAGAACCACTTTATCAGGGAAATTTTTGATACCCTTGACGTTCCTATCGCAGTAGTATCACATCCTGACCTCAAATATGAAATAGTCAACAGGAATAAGTGCCTTAGCCTGAGTAAACTTCTAGGCCGCACTCTGGAGGAAAAGGATATTGTAGGAAAGTATGTTAAAGATATTGCTCCTTTCATATTTGAAAAAGGGGTATGTGATATTGCTCTATTGGCTGGTTATACACGTGAAACGGTTATACTTGATAATGTAGAATATGTCTCACCCGATGGAGTATCTGTTTTCCAAAAACTCTTTCTCTGTCCGGTATTCAATGAAAATAATACAGTTACACATATTGCCAGTGTCGGCATAGACTTAACAGATCAAATTATAATTCAGAATAAGATGCAGGAATTATCCAAGGCAAAGGAAGAATTTTTTTCTGTTGTTTCACATGAGCTCAGAACTCCCATAAATGTTATCTTGAGCGCAGAAAAAGTTATTAATTCTATGATTTACAATCCAGATGAAAATAACTTAAAGAAAATACAGCGATGGCTAAAAATGGTTCGACAGAATAGTCTCCGTCTTCTTAAACTAGTCAATAATATATTAGACCTTTCAAAAATTGATGCTGGATATCTTCAAGCATCAAAAAAGAATGTAGACTTTGTTGCTCTTGTAAAAAAGATTTATGACTCCATAGCTCCATTCGTAGAGCAAAAAGGCCTAAGTATTAAATTCAGAAATGATGTAAAGAAGCTTGTAATTGCAGTTGATGATGAAAAGATAGAAAGGGTCATATTTAACTTGGTATCAAATGCAGTAAAGTATAATAAGGAGGACGGTAAAATAGAAATCTCTTTATTGCGTGACCAACAAAACGTATATATCCAAATCCGGGATACCGGAATTGGAATACCTAACGATAAGCTTGATATAATTTTTGAACGGTTTCTCCAGGTAAATTCCTCCTTAAGCCGCCACCGTGAAGGTGCAGGTATAGGCCTGTCATTATGCAAGGCTATAGCGCATCTCCATAATGGTGATATTACTGTAGAGAGTAAACTTAATGAAGGAAGCACCTTTACACTAAAGCTCCCAATTGTGAAAAATGATGATTCTTGCGAATATGAAACTCAATCGTCAAGTAACTATTATGAAATTGCCAATATAGAACTGTCTGATATTTATAGTATATAGATAAACAGGTTGCCCGTTGAGGTAACCTGTTTATCTATATATATTATAATGCCACCCTTTTAGGTGGTTATTTTCGCTATTTGGTAGCGGTGGGTGGATTCGAACCGCCGACACTACGGGTATGAACCGTATGCTCTAGCCACCTGAGCTACACCGCCGTTATTTAATTGGTTGCGGGGGAAGGATTTGAACCTTCGACCTTCGGGTTATGAGCCCGACGAGCTACCGTGCTGCTCCACCCCGCGATGTTTGCATTTCTTCAAGCTCACTTAGTATAATACACGGTTTGCTTTTTGTCAACATCATTTTTTTATACTTTTATCTATTTCATTTGCATATTTACTTAAGGTTTAGTATAATAACTATGGTATTTTTGTAGTATTTCTGCCTTGTCTAATACTATTTTTATCGGTTTGCTAAAAGAAAGTATTTAGGAATGATGAAATAATAAAACCCGATTTTAAAGTGAGATATTTTTCGTCAAGACAAGGCGGAGGAAGGCGTAATAATTGTTTTATTGCAACTGACGACAACGCAGTATTGACGGAAAATAGCCAGTTTAAAAATGGGAATTTATTATTTCATCATTCCTTAATGTAGAAAATTTTTTATAAGCAAAGGTGATGTTAAAATATGGATACTAACGAAACACAGAAAATTTTACCTGTCGATATAGCGACTGAAATGAAAAGATCCTATATTGATTATGCTATGAGTGTTATTGTCGGAAGGGCTCTGCCGGATGTAAGGGACGGCCTGAAGCCTGTTCACAGACGTATACTCTATGGCATGTACGGCCTTGGTTTTACACCGGACAAACAGTTCAGAAAATCTGTTGCTACCGTCGGTGAAGTCCTACGAAAGTTTCACCCCCACGGAGATGCTGCTGTCTATGAAAGTATGGTCCGTATGGCCCAGAATTTCTCCATGAGAAATATGTTAATAGATGGCCATGGTAACTTCGGTTCAGTTGATGGTGATCCAGCTGCAGCTATGAGGTATACAGAATCAAAGCTTTCAAAAATCTCCCTTGAAATGCTGAGGGATATTGATAAGGAAACTGTTGACTTTATTCCCAATTTCGATGGTACAGAAGAAGAACCTGCTGTGTTACCCTCAAGATTTCCCAACCTGTTAGTCAACGGTTCTTCCGGTATAGCTGTTGGTATGGCTACAAATATACCTCCTCATAACCTTGGGGAAGTAATTGACGGAATTATAAAGGTTATTGATAACGATGATGTATCTATTGATGATCTAATAAAATTTATTAAAGGTCCAGACTTCCCTACAGGCGCGTTAATACTGGGCAGGGAGGGTATAAAAGATGCCTATAAAAAAGGTAGAGGCCGGATAATTATACGTGCTACGGCTACCATCGAGCAAATGACCGAAAATAAGCAAAGAATTATTGTAACCGAACTTCCTTACCAGGTTAATAAGGCTAGACTTATAGAAAAAATTGCGGAACTTGTAAGGGATAAAAAGATTGAAGGAATATCCGACCTGCGTGATGAATCTGACAGAAACGGTATGAGGATGGTAATTGAACTTAAAAGAGATGCCAATGCAAACGTTGTATTAAATCAACTATACAAGAATACTCAAATGCAGGAAACTTTCAGCGTAATAATGCTTGCTCTAGTAGATAATGAACCTAAAGTTCTAAACCTTAGAGAGATTATAGATAGATATCTGGAGCACCAAAGGGATGTAATTATCAGACGTACCAGATATGATTTGAAGAAAGCCGAAGCAAGGGCTCATATTTTAGAAGGTTTAAAGATAGCCTTAGATAATCTTGATGCGGTAATCAGCTTAATAAGAAACTCCAAAAATGCTCCTGAAGCTAAAGAAGGTCTTATAACCAAGTTTAACCTGTCTGAAATTCAAGCTCAGGCCATTCTCGATATGAGACTCCAGAGACTGACAGGACTGGAACGTCAAAAGATTGAGCAGGAATACACGGAAATACTAGTAGAAATAAAGAGACTTAAAGAGATTTTAGGTAGTGAATCGCTGATATTTAAGATTATTAAAGATGAACTGATTGAAATCAAAAGAAAGTACGCTGATGAGAGAAGAACCATGATAACTGCAGCGGCAGATGAAATTGATATTGAAGACCTTATAGACCAGGAGGACTGTGTAATCACCCTTACTCACTTCGGGTATATAAAAAGACTTCCTGTGGACACCTATAAAAGTCAAAAGCGCGGCGGAAGGGGCGTAACCGGATTAAGTACAAGGGAAGAGGACTTTGTACAGCATTTATTTATAACCTCAACCCATGACTATATACTTTTCTTTACCAACCGCGGCAGGATGTTCAGGCTCAAGGCATATGAAGTTCCCGAAGCAGGCAGACAGGCAAAGGGTACTGCTATCGTAAACCTTCTTCAGCTCTCAGAGGGAGAAAAAATTCAGGCAGTTATTCCAATTAAGCAATATACTGAAGGACAGTATCTCTTTATGGCAACCAAGCAGGGCATCGTGAAGAAAACTGACTTGCTGGAATATGACAGTGCAAGAAAAGGCGGCTTACAGGCTATCTCAATCCGGGAAGGAGATGAACTGATTGATGTTCGTCTCACCGATGGAAACTATAGTGTAATAATTGGTACCTTTCAAGGGATGTCTATAAGGTTTAGCGAAAAGAATGTCAGACCTACAGGTAGAGTATCTTCAGGGGTTAAGGGTATAGAACTTTCGGGTGATGATTATGTCATCGGTATGGAACCTGTAACAGATGAAACTGCTTGCCTTCTTGCAATGACGCAAAACGGCTTTGGAAAGAGAACAGAGTTGTCAGAATATAAGGTTCAGTCAAGAAGCGGTAAAGGTATCCTCACATACAGGGTTACTGAAAAGACTGGTCCTCTGACTGGAATAAAGATTGTCTCCGCCTCAGACGACTTGATTCTTATAACGTCTGCCGGTATAATAATCAGAATAAAGGTTAATGAGATAAGTATACTTGGAAGAGCAACCCAAGGGGTTAAACTGATGCGGATAGGTGATGACGTATCTCTGATTGGTATAGCCCGGGTTCCCCAGGAAGAAAACGAAGAAAACGAAGAAGAATAAAAAAAGGGAGAACGGGTCAGCCCGTTCTCCCTTTTTTTAACCTAATATCATCTCCAAAAAACTTGCAAATGTAGAATTCTCCTAGTATTCTCGACATGGTCCTATCATCATAATACTCATTCATTTTCTCCAGTGAAAGATTTGTCGATAGAATAGTTTTGGAACATTTGCTCTGTTGTGTAAGTAGCCTTGTGTTAATTATGGTGAACAATTCGGAAAATCTTGACGTATTAAGACCTTCCGCCCCCAAGTCATCAATTATCAGCAGATCTACTTCAAATAAGCTGTTGTACTCATCACTATCAAAAGTATCCTGCCTATCAAACCTCATCTTATAATTCATTATAAGATCTAAAAGCCTTGGCGAAGTCTGGTATATAACGGTTTTTCCCTTATCCAGAAGTTCCTTTGCTATACAGTTGGAAAGAAAAGTTTTCCCTACGCCTGTATCCCCGGTAAAAAGCAAATTCTTTTCCTTTGGACCGTCAAACCTTTTTATAAAATCTAAACATTTTTCCTTAATTCTCAATATATTTTCTCTAGGAGAAATATTGATTCCATACCTCTCGTGGTCTCCTCCATGTGCATACAGCTCCGCATTAAACGTCTGAAAGTTTTCTATTGTTAATAACTCAAGATTTGATTGCCTATATGACAAGTTTAACAATCTCTGACGATAACATGCACACATTTTTCCATTACTTTTTTCAATAAAGCCCGTGTCTTTACAAACATTACATTCAAATACAGGTTCCAATTCATCAGGCAGTATTCCTAGCTTGGCAAGTAATTGGTGTTTTGCCTTCTTTAACTCGCATATTTTTTTGTCTAATGTTTCGATGTATTCCTCTGCTGTATTTTTATCACTATGAAGAACAGCTTTTGTAAGAGTTACTCCTTCCTGTCTTTGCTGCTCATCTATACTCCTTAACTCCGGATAACGTTCATATATGTCATTCTTTCTTTTCTCAACTTCCAGTAAAGCTCTATTTCTTTTTTTCTCATATTCTAGAGCTATGAATCTGTGTACTTGAATATTCATGTTAATCACCTAAAAACCACTATTTAGATTATCATAGAATTTGCTTAGGTCTATGTTCTTGGACTGGTTAAAGTGCTTGTTCTTCATAGTTTTACTATCATCTTTATCCTTTACCTTATATTCCTGCTTAAACTGCTTAATATCATTCTGGATTTCCTCTATTGTTTTTAATCCTTTCTGGTACCATTTAGTCAATAACATATCAAAATAATCAAAGCTGGCATTTGTTTTTACTGTTGTCTTCTTTAACGCTAATTCAATTATTTCAAAATCATATTTATAGTCTATTACCCATTTCGCTATGTACGCTTCTTGATACTCGTTGAGGTTTTGTGTAAGTCTCAGCTTCTTTCGAATCTTCTTTTTTATTTCATTGCACTTTTCATACTCAAGATAGTAATTGTCGAGCTGAAATGCATTTTGTATACCTTTGCTGTACCAATTCTCAGCAACAGTTAAAATATAGTTTTTATTTAGAGCATGTCTATCGAAACAGTATTTAAAAAGTGCAAGCATAACATCTTCTTCAAAACGGTATTTCTCAAACCATGCATCAATATCCATATACCAACCCGGAGACATGACGCCCTGAAAAAACATATTGTTTATAGCAGTAATAACCTGGCTCCTCTTAATATTCTTTTCTGTGGATTGTTTAGCTTCCTCAGGCGTCGAGGTCAGCTTAGGCCTATAAAGTTTATGTACTTCCGTCTCCTTTAAGTCACAAATGGCTATGCCACATTCCTTCTTCAAAAATACCCCTGCATTTTCCCAATATGCAAAGGTCTGCTTTACTTTTGAGATATCAATCCCCAGTTTCTTGGATAAATCATTTATCGAAACCTGTTTTCTATTCTTACCTAGGAAAAGACAATACAAGTATACCTTAACATAATCCCCATCTACACATGGCATATATTCTGTTATGAAAATATCTGAAACGAGTGTATCAGAAAATAAGATGGATCTGCTGGATTCAAAATTCATAAAAAATTCCTTTCCTTTTGTTGCTAACTTATTTTAAATTATACCACAATTCTTGGACAATTAGTCTAAGATTTTTAGTTGTTAAACAAAACTTCTTACTATATAATAATTAATAATAATATCTTTTGAATATAGATATTCCCACTATACGCTGTCAGGAGGTACACATATGATGGAAAAAGTTGAATTTACTATACTACCGGATGGTAAAATCCTGGACCTTCGTCCAATGTACTCAAATAATCCCCCGCTTGTATACAAAGAAGGTGCCTGGGTTATTTTTGAAGGAACACAAAAAGAAATCATTGAGTCCCAGCCTGTAAGTTGGCAAAATGTTAGTCATTTAGCTAGCTTGGCAAACTAAACCAATAGTACTTTGTTAGGATATACATACTTGTCAAGGAAGATATTTTTTTCCTCTGTTGCATAATGCTCCTGATAAAAAATGCTGGCCAATGGCCAGCATTTTTTTTAGTTATTATTCCAAAACTCTATACTTTGTATACTCCCTATATCAAACACTATCTTCTGATCCTGTGCATTTGCATGTACTGTCCAAGTACCATCTTCTTTCTGCACCAGTATAGGTTCAATTCTTATCCTCCTGCTGGTTTCTTCCATCTGTGAGTAATAATCAATCAGGACAGGCTTTTTTTGTTCTATGGCCCTTTCAAGTATCTCCTTTGCCTGGAAGGTAGATGGACTGTATACTTTAGAAGCTGCAATCTTACTCTTCTCTCCCTTAGCAGGAGGCTTAATATTCATAACCGTCTTTTTATAATGTGCACTTTTATCCAAATATCTCATATCAATTGTAAATATACTGGTATCAATATCCTTTGGAGCTCCCAGAGCATCTCTCAGGTCAACCTTTGTCTCCATACCCCGATAGCCTTGTTCTTTATCTTTCAACTGGCTATTATCTCCTTCTATTATCTGAGGCTTGGCCATATATCCTTTCTTGACCAGCATATCTAACACATCATCAGCAAAAGGTCTATTTATAATTAAATCTTTTTCGGTTACCCTTCCGATAATATTATCACCTATTGCTTGTATAGAGGATATCTCCTTTGCTAACTCCTCTGTCCGGCATCTGAGCAGAATTACATCCATCAAATATATATTTCCATAGCTTGATGCCCATTCTCTTAATGAGTACTCTATATTCTGTGGTACGCCGCTCTTGCTATATTTCTTAAGGAACGCCAGGATTTCCTCAATGTTTTTTTCATTACTCATAGCCCTATGAATAGAAGCCTTTGTGATTAAATAATGTATGGTTCTCTCAATCTTACTGATATCGCAAAAACCATCCAGTTCCCATCTTAGTACAGGGTTTAGGTTCACTGTAGAGATTATTTCAAAGTTAGGTTGTATATAGAAGTGTTTTTCTTCTTCCTCATTTATCATTTCTGCCCTATTGGAGTAGAATCCCCACCCGTACTTGTTAAGCCTGAAATAGATGTTTTTTTCTTCATCCCTTAAATATTCAACCAACCCCATCAATACTAAATGATCCAGAATTTTTCTATGATTACTCTGCAAATAGTTAAAGTTCATATCTGCATGATACTTCCTTATAATTTCTTCCAGATGGTCTAACCTGATTGGAGTATCATATGTATTTAACAGTAAAAGCTTCATCTTATTTATAGCTTCAGTTATCTCCCTTTTATTTCCCAGGTAATAGGTATCCAGAAAGCCCGAAATTGCGTTCAACTTATCCATAAGCCTTAACTTCAACCACCTGCTTACTTTCTGTCCATTTAAGTAGACCACACCCTCGTTGTAAGTAACCATATCAATCATATAAAGAAAGCTGTTTATCAAAGAAAATCTCTCAGAGTTTTCATTCTCGGGTTGATCCATAAAGTCTGACTTGGCAATGAAGAGGTCTTCTATTTTTTGTGCTGCTTTTCTAAAAATAACATTTTTTGCAGTAAGCCTAACCTCGTTATTGTTTATATAAGATAGAAATGCATATATATCCTGAGATAACTCATATGGATTACTGTTAATAAATGTCTCTAACTCATTTCCTCCCCACTCGCCAAGAATTTCTTGTACTATAAGTCTAGCTGATACTTGTCTGGCTTCATCCGGCAGCGCGACATATGGCCTGTTTCTATAGTACATTTCAAACTTTACCAAAATTCCTGCTCTCCAGAGTTCGTCTATCAAGTTTCTTACGGTATGCTCTTTTCCGTAAAGGTTATTGAATTTTCTAATAACACTATCCTGGTCGACCGCTTCGTCAGAAAAGAAAACGATCCTTACTATGTTCTTCTGGTTATCATCCAGGTCATTTATCAACTTCTCAAGATAACTGCTATCCGATAAAGTTTTTGAAACTTCAGACCTTACAGTATTCAATTCATTACCGGTCCAGGCCGGACTACTCATATAGTCGATACTATGCATGTCGGCTAAAATCTTTAGACTTTCTAGATTTACGCTATCAAGGTATTCTCTGTAGTTCATTAGTTTAATTCCTCCGAATCGATAATTCTATATTTATAGCCTTGTTCTGTTAAAAACAGTTGCCGGTTGGATGCATACTCTTCATCTTTAGTTTCTTTTGTCACTACTGAGTAAAAGTGAGCCTGGCTCTGGTCACTTTTGGGTCTTAGTATTCTTCCGAGTCTCTGAGCCTCTTCCTGTCTCGAGCCAAAGGTGCCTGATACCTGTACAGCTACATTGGCATCCGGCAGATCTATAGCAAAATTGGCCACTTTAGATACAATTAGCTTTTTGAGTTTGCCTTCCTTAAACTTTTGATAAAGCTGCTGCCTATCACTATTAGGAGTTTTTCCGGTTATTATTGGAGCATTAATTCTATCGGCTAAGCTTTCCAATTGATTAATGTATTGTCCTATAATTAATACATTATCGTCTTCATGCTTCTTTAAAATCTTTTCTACAACCCCATACTTATTTTCATTCTCTGAAGCTATTCTGAACTGTTCTTTTGTTGAGCTCATGGCATACTCTACCCTTTGCTGGCCATCCATAGGAACCCTTATCTCCGTACAGGTGGCTGTTGCAATCCACCCCTGCCTTTCCATCTCTTTCCATGGAATATCATACTTCTTAGGACCTATAAGGCTAAATACATCTTCTTCTAGTCCATCTTCCCTAACCAGTGTCGCAGTAAGTCCCAATCTTCTCATGGCCTGAATTTCTGCCGTTACTCTAAATACCGGAGCCGGCAGTAAATGGACTTCATCGTAAATGATTAATCCCCAATCCTTGGAATTAAATAATTTAAAATGAGGAAAATCAGACTCCTTTCCTCTCCTGTGCGTTAAAATCTGATAGGTTGAAATAGTAACCGGCTTTATCTCTTTTACCTCTCCGGTATATTCTCCTACCATTTCTTCACTTAGATTGGTCTTATCCAGCAGTTCTTCTTTCCACTGCCTTACAGCCGTTATATTAGTTGTCAGTATGAGAGTCTCACACTTCAGCTTATCCATCACACCCATTCCGACTATAGTCTTACCTGCTCCACATGGCAAAACAATGACTCCGCTTCCACCGGCAGCTGACCCCCCGGCATAGAAAATATCGGCTGCATCCCTCTGGTACCTCCGAAGAGAGAAATCCTTCCCTCTAGTTGTAGCGCCTCTTAACTGAACATCCAGTAATGCACCATCGACATAGCCAGCCAAATCCTCAACAGGAAATCCGATTTTTAACAAGGCATGCTTTACATGCCCCCTCATACCGGCGTCTATCACTAGTGTATTAGCGTCAATCTTACTAGTAACATACTGTATGACTTTTTTGTTATGTTCTATTTCTGTAATAAGCAAATGGTCATCTGACTTTAAAACCAATTTTTCATTCTCTTTAAAAAGTTTAACCTTACCATATCTACTTACATAATCTATGATGTCTTTTCTCACGTTATCCGGCAAACCATACTTGCCGTATTTCTCAAGTGCCGAGGTCATTTCTCCGGCCTTCATTCCACTTGCTGCTGCATTCCAAAGAGAAAGAGGAGTTATTCTATAAGTATGAATATACTCAGGACTTTTTACAATTTCAGAAAACCGTGAAATTGCATCCCTTGCTTCTTCATAAAGAGGACTATTCACTTCCACTATTATGCTTTTATCACTTTGTACAATCAAAGGATTATTCGGCCTAAATTCCATATTTATTACTCCTTGAAGTGCAATTAGTATCGATTTTGAAAACTACATGACACAATGTTTTATTATATCATTTAAACTAGAAAGAAATCAAACACACTTTTAAACAAATACCCATATACTTCTTATCATTTTATATCAAAAACTATATTTTGGGAAACACTTTTTGTGCAAGTTGCACAAATTTTATTTAAAAAATTTGTATAATACGTCAATAGCTTGCATTTGCACAAAATGTTATAATGAAAATAATAGGAAATATAATACAGCCAAAAAGCTCATACCAACCCCTCTTTTGATAGATTTTTAGAGGGCTCCGGCTTTTTAACAGCCGGAGCCCTCGTTTTCTTTTAAAATAGGTAAATAGTCCTGCTAATAAACAAGACTAAAAAACTATTCTATATTATCTAATTTGGTATCCCCGGCCTACATTCTTTTTCGCTTGTTTCTGGTATGATATCATTAGATACAATTACGGGGGAGAGATTGGTATGCCTATCAATTACCCAGAATGGTACAGAGTAGAAAAAGAAACATTCAGAATAATCTCGCATCTTACCTCTGTGAAGGAGCTTTCATTTTATCTTCGCAGTCCCGAGCTGTTCATCCGACGGCAAGCTATCCTCCGGATCGGTAAACTTCAACTTAATGAAGGTATTGTTTACCTTAGTGATATTCTGGAAAACCATTCTGAAGACCAAACGAACAGGGAACTTGCCGCTTGGGCCATAAAAGCAGCCTCTATGAAGTACAATGAAGATATATATATCGCCAACAGACTGCTGACTCACTTTACAGGTAATGAAACAATAGAAGATTTGCTAGTCCGCTCCGAAATAAAAGCTCCAAGCTATTCACCAAAATTAAACTTCAATGTTCCGGCAAGTGACTACATAGATACAATTAAGAACTATGTGGAATTTAACAACGACTTTATACTCGAAGATATCTTCTCTTGGAAAGAATGGTTTGAAGCTTGTTATAAAACCTCTAAACAAAGGTTTTATGACGTCTATAAACTGGTCCTTTCTTCTCCCGGAAAACTCTTTTCTATTGTTTATACTTCTTTGGCCTCTAAGGTCATAAGCCTCGGAACAAATGCTAACGAAATAGGCTGCTTCCCTCATGTAAGTGCTAATTTTACACATTCCCTGGGATCCAAACTTCTTCATATAGGGAAAAATTCTTTATGGGTGATCAGTCTGCCCTTTAAATTTGCAAGAACCCATAAGATACTAACATCGCTCTCAATGCTTATGCTTTTTATTTTTGCTATAAATATCCCTTGGATAAGCAAGCCTCTTGAACAGCATACAAACATAAAACCTAATGAGGTAAGTCAAATTGTTTTTGGCCTCTCAAACCAGTTCCTAACCATGGTATCCGAGGGCGCAACAGACCTTTTGAACGGCGGCAAAGAAACTCAAGAAGTATCCAAGCTACAAACCAGGCCTCCCTCTCAGTCTAACCTTAAAGTTTATACCATTACTGCCAGGCGCGGTTTGAGTCTTCGCGCCAAGCCTTCTGAATCAAGTGCCAGAATAGGCAGCCTAATGAATTATCAAACCAAAGTAACTTATATGAACCAGGAGCAAAAGGACCAAAACGGCAGTATATGGTATATGGTAAAGACACTAGATGGTAAAGTTGGCTGGGCAAGTTCAAAATGGTTAAAATAGTGGAGGGGATACGTGTATGAACGGAAGTAATCAGAGATTAGCTCTTGTACAAGAAATGACAAGGAATTTATTTTCACTTCACCAAAATCTCATTTTGCTCAAAAAACAAATTGAGGATGAGTCAAAAATAGTATTTCAGAAGGTCTATAGTGATAAATTGCAGGACCTCATTCAAGACCAAACGAAGTTTGAGGAAAACACCAAGGAAGTACACCGTTTAAATACTAATGCAATAATATCAATTAATACCTGGCATGAGTGGTCTAATAATCCATCAAATAAAAGCCGGATATTCTATCCATTGCAGTACCAGTCTAAAAAGAAAAATATTAAAATAATAATTTCAGGTATAAACCAGGAAATTATTGAACGAACTATTGAAAACAGACTAATAAAAGAAAAAATTTCTTCATGGGAAATTGAAGTTAAACGGTTAGCCGAAACCACTCTTAAAGAGTCCGATATATATAAGGATTACTGTAATTTGTTAACCGAAAAAGATTCCCTTATACAAGATATAACCTATCTGCTTTCAACCATGCCGAAGATAAATGCCATTGAAATTGACCTTGCAGACGCTCAAGGTATGGATCACTTGTTTGACCAATTTTAATAGTACATTAATAATTTTTTACATTATTGTAACTTAGCTTACTTTCCCATATAAGTACAGCTATAATTAATAATGCTTGATTATTTACTTAGGAGGAAAAGTAATGCATATGATTTGGAGACTAAAAAAACTGATAATTTCTCTCATATTATCCCTTATTCTCTTGCCAGCCGGAATTAATCTGGCAAATGATAATACCTTTGTATTCAAGGATGTCCCCAAGGGCCATTGGTCAGAAAAGTACATATACAGGCTAAAATTCCTTGGTGCAGCAGAAGGTGACGGTTTCAACACCTTTGGCTTCAATAGACACATTTCCCGGGCTGAATTTGTTACTATGCTTTTAAAACTTACCGGGCAGGACATGCCTAATAATATGCAAACTCAATCTTTTGATGATGTCCCTGTCTCCAGTTGGTATTCTCCATATATAGATAGAGCTTTAAAGCAAGGAATAATTATCAAAGATGACTATCCCAATAACCTTTTTGATCCTAAGGGCAATATAACCCGTCAAGAAATTGCGATTATGAGTGTACGTGCGTTGAAATGTCAAGATGTAGTAACTCTATGTAAGAATGCCGATCCGGGCTTTACAGATGTAGCTGAACATAAGGATTATATATTTATTGCCAAGAGTTATGGCATTATAAACGGTAGAACCTCTACGGAATTTAAACCCTTCGAACCGGCAAAACGACAGGAAGCAGCAGCAATGGCTGCCAGATTAATTGATGCGGCATATAAAAAGGAAGTATATCCAGTCACTATAAGTAATCCTGTAGCAGGTCATAGATACAGTAATGCTATGCCTATAGATGTAACCATCATGGATGCTTTACTCCCTTTAATAGAAAAAGTAGATATTACAACCAACGATAACAAAACTGTAAAAACTTTTACTACAAGCCCCTTTACCGGAGAAATTGATATCTCGAAATTCGCACCAAGCTACCATTTTGTAAAGGCTGTTGCCTATACAAAAGAGGGTGTTAAGCTTGAATCCTTCCCTGTTACTATTAATTTAACCAAGAGTGACAACGACGGTCTTGACAGATATAGGAATGCCTCTAAAGATCAAATAGTAGAAAGCACCATGTATCTTGAAAACAAAAACGCCTTGATTAATAAACTAACACCTTCTCCCTCTGGGGATAGAAAGTTATTCATATCAGATTCTCCTGAAGCAATAGCTCTTAATACCAAACAACTATTATTCGATTCAAATAAGCAGGACGATAATTCAAGGCTGTTGTTCTACCATGAGAATCAGTTTTCCAGCAAAATAACCTTGGGTATAGAGGTTGAAAACCTCAGTGATAGTGATCTTATACTTACCGAAAAGGGTGGTTACAGTTCGAGTTCATTTGGAAATACCGCAGGATATTTTGCACAACACTTCTTTCATAATGTGAGAAATGGAAAAAAAGAAGCTTACTGGGAACCAACCTTTCAAATAAGAAACAAGGTACATGTAATACAGCCTAAATCAAGGCAGGTAATATTTGAGGGTGCTCTTTCACCTGGAAAAGTTGGAACCTATGTAGGTGATTTCGACATGGAAGTAACAAACACCTATATTATGCGAGTAGCATATACACAATATGAGACACTTGGCCCCATACAATCAGCATTTAATAAAGGTCAGCTTGCCGAACCGGATGGAATTCACTCGAGAGGGGCATTTGAAAACGCGGATTTCGATATAAGTATAGATGCTTCAACTATAGATAAGAATACCTGCTTCCAAATAGGAAATGACAATAAGTCTTATACTCAGGAATCTTCTATTCATCCGGAACAGTTGGGCTACAATCAGGAAGGTATCGTAACCAATGACGGGCATTACGGTGAGCTGTTTAACGTTAATATAGACAACCAACAGGCTGAACCATTAACTTTCGCAATAGAATTCCGGGGAGCTACTAAAGATTACCCCAGTTTTCCAACCTTTTATGATGCCAGCGGTGCTGCTTATGTTATGGCTCCTTCTAAAGATACGGCATTGTATCCTGGCAGACAGCTAATAATTGAAAAAACCAGCGAAAAGCAGGTCAATTTTACATTCTGTATTCCTCCCGGAATGAATGGGCCGTTGTATGTCTACATTATCAAAGACTAAAACAGACCTACAATTGTTCCATCCTCAAGTATATCCATTCTCTCTGCTGCCGGTTCCTTGGGGAGTCCCGGCATGGTCATCATGGTCCCTGAAAGAGCCACAACAAAGCCTGCACCGGCAGACACCTTAACTTCCCTTACGGTTAATGTCCATCCCTTGGGTGCACCCTTCAGCGAAGGGTCATCAGAAAACGACATCTGCGTCTTGGCCATACATATCGGAAGATTTCCATATCCTAATTCAGTTAGCCTTTTTAGCTGTTTACCCGCTTCCACGGTAAAAGTTACTTCGTCTGCCCTGTAAATCTCTTTTGCCAGAGTTTTGATCTTATCTTCTAAGAACATTTCAAGGTCATAAATCGGCTTAAATTTGTTAACATCCTTCTCAAGTGCATTCAACACCTCTTCAGCCAACCCGATACCACCTTCGCCCCCGCGCACTACTACTTCCGACAGGGCGGCTCTTACGCCCTTCGACTTGCAATGAGTCAGCAGGAAGTGAATTTCTTTCTGCGTGTCACTCGGGAAACGATTAACTGCAACAACTACCGGCAATCCAAATTTATCGGTAATATTTTCAATGTGCTGATCCAGGTTTGCAATTCCAATTTCCAGCGCCTTTAGGTTTTCTTCATTTAATTCTGCCTTGTTGATTCCCCCATGGAATTTTAGGGCCCGAATGGTAGCCACCAGAACTATAACGTCAGGTCTTAGGCCGCTTGACCTTGTCACTATATCAAAGAACTTCTCTGCTCCCAGGTCTGCGGCAAACCCTCCTTCTGTAACCACAAGATCAGCTAATTTTAATGCCATTCTGGTAGCAATGATAGAATTATTGCCATGAGCAATGTTGGCAAATGGACCTCCATGTATGAATGCAGGCTGGCCTTCTAATGTTTGAACGAGATTAGGCTTGATAGCATCCTTAAGTAACAAAGCCATAGACCCCACAACCTTTAAATCCTTTGCATATATAGGATTATTGTCATAATTGTATGCAACAAGGATATTCCCAAGCCTTTTTTTCAAGTCTTCCATATCTGAAGCCAGGCATAGTATAGCCATAACCTCTGATGCTACTGTGATATCAAACCCTGACTCTAACGGTATGCCGTTAACTTTACCACCCAGACCCACAACAATATTTCTAAGCTGCCTGTCGCAAATATCCATAACGCGTTTCCAGATTATGCGTGCCGGGTCAATTCCAAGCTTATTGCCCTGAACCATATGATTTTCCAACATAGCGGCCAGTAGGTTGTGAGCAGATCCTACGGCATGTATATCCCCGGTAAAGTGAAGATTAATATCCTCCATGGGAACTACCTGTGAATATCCTCCTCCTGCAGCTCCTCCTTTAACACCAAATGTCGGACCAAGTGAAGGCTCCCTCAAGCACAGCATAACCTTTTTATCCAGTTTTCCTATTGCCTGCGTTAGTCCTACAGCTGTAGTTGTCTTCCCTTCACCTGCAGGTGTTGGCGTGATTGCAGTAACATAAATTAATTTGCCGCTCGGTCTGCTTTTTACTTTTTCGTAGAACTTAATATCAACTTTTGCCTTGTATTTACCATACTGCTCGATAAAATCTTCGTCAATTCCTGCAGACCTGGCAATTTCGGTAATAGGATACATCTTTGCACTTTGAGCAATTTCGATATCACTCTTCATAAATATAACCTCACTTTTTATGTATTTATTAATATATATTAAATATAACCTGTCTGAAAATTGGCTTTAACTGCAAAGCTGAATAAAGAATTGTCATTTTCTCCGGTAAGTAATGAAAATTATACCAAAGTAATGATTACAATATCAAGTACTCAGGAAAGATATTTAACGGCAAAATCATGAACCCACATT
>DHFP01000099.1 GCA_002402315.1 Clostridiales bacterium UBA4821 | reverse complement strand
GCCAACATGAGCCATGAAATCCGTACGCCCATGAATGGCATTTTGGGCTTTGCTGAATTACTGAAAGAACCAAACTTAAAAGGTGAGGAACAGCAAAAGTATATCCAGATTATCGAGAAAAGCGGTGCTCGCATGCTTAATATTATCAACGATATTATTAGTATTTCAAAAATAGAATCGGGTTTGATGGACGTTAATATAAGTGAATCAAATATTAACGAGCAAATCGAATATATTTGTACCTTTTTTAAACCTGAGGTTGAAGGCAAGGGAATGCAGTTGTTATTTAAGAATCCTTTGCCTTTCAGCAAAGCCATCATTAAAACCGACCGGGAAAAATTATTTGCCATTTTTACCAATCTTGTAAAAAATACCATTAAATACAGCGAACAAGGTTCAATAGAAATTGGGTATGACAAAAAGGGTGAACACCTTGAATTTTACGTCAAAGACTCAGGTATTGGTATTGATGGTGACAGGCAAAAAGCAATTTTTGAGCGTTTTATTCAGGCTGACATTTCCGATAAACACGCATATCAGGGAGCCGGTTTGGGTTTGTCTATTTCCAAAGCTTATGTGGAAATGCTTGGCGGCAAAATATGGGTAGAAAGCGAAAAAGGGTTGGGTTCAACCTTTTACTTTACTATTCCTTACACTACAGAACAACTAAAAACTGAGGGCATTACTAATGGCACTACTAACGGTGCAATGGAGCATCAGGTTAAAAACCTGAAAATACTAATTGTTGAAGATGATGAAACATCGGATTTGCTCATAAGTATTATGCTCGCAGACATAAGTAAAGAAATCCTTCATGCAAAAAGTGGTTTTGAAGCCATTGAACTTTGCCACAAAAATCCTGATTTGGATTTGATATTAATGGATATTAAAATGCCTGTAATGGACGGATATGAAACTACACGACAAATACGCCAATTTAATAAAAATGTAATTGTAATTGCCCAGACAGCTTATGGACTTACAGGTGACAGAGAAAAAGCAATAGAAGCGGGATGTAATGAACATCTTTCAAAGCCGATTATAAAAAATAACCTTCTTTCGTTAATACAACAATATTTCGTTAAATAAACAAAGCTCAAATTTATAATTAAAAGACAGAAAATAAAGCACATGGCTATAACACGCGGTCATATAACATTGGGGTTTAAGTGGTTAAGTCAAGCGTTCTGCCCCGCATTGGTGCTTGTGTCGTGGGATAGGAACGAAGCCCGCAATCCCTAACGTTTAATACACGCAACCGTTAGCAACAAGTGTAAAAAGACAGACGAACAGACAGCTACGTTAAGATAAAATTGATACAAGTAAGGATTTAGCTTTTTGACAGGACAGTACAAATTTGATAGAAATTTATTTTGTTTTTTTCTTCCACCAGCTCGGCGAAGCCTCCTGTCTTCGTGGTTCCTAAATGGCGGTATCTGACCGCATAAATTCCAGCTAATACGTTTTCCATTTCAGTTCGATAAATGTGATATCAAGCATACCATCCAAATCGGCATAGCTTGGAACACCCGAATATAAATAATCCCACTTGTTAAGCGTTGCCTCCTTACTACGCTTGGTAAAATTTTAGTTTTCCTTCGGTGAGCTCTCCGCTAACTGGCGGATCGGTTCCTGACCGCAAGAAGTAAACTTTGCCTTACGGCAAAACAGTTAAAAACTGTCCTCTTGCCACGACGTAGATACGCTTCGCTAATCTACGCCGAGCCGAGGATTTCACCCTGAGCAGTTACTTTTAGTTAAGCATAGAAGGTATTTTTCACTGACAATGAGTCTGCGTCAGCAATTGGCAATCCTTTTCTATTTTTGCATTCAGAGGAATGCAGAATATATCACGACGGCTAACATGCGGTTTTGCTGTTCACTACCCTTGCCTGAATGCCTTAGGCACTTTGCAAACACACAAACCGTTAGGGGCAAGCTGAGGTTTAATTCAGAAAGACTATTTTTCTTTGGAAAGATTTAGTATCTTTGGGTAAAGATTTACAGATATGAGAATCAACAAGAAAAATATCTTAAATGATTTAAAATACCAGCTTAAATTAAGGTTTCCCGATAATTTGAAGGATGTTATACTTTTCGGTTCTCATGTTACAGGGAAAGCTCGTAAGGACTCAGACTATGACATCCTAATTGTACTGAAACAAAAAGTCGATTGGAAAACAGAGCGCGAAATCTCTGATATTTGCTATGAAATCGACTTGAAATACAATATAGTAACGGACACTCATGTCGTGAGTGAACCTGAGCTGTTAACGCTGAGAGGGAAACAACCAATTTTTGTCAACGCATTATCAAAAGGACTTTACGCATGACTACGGAGCAAGACAGGGAATCCCTTATAGACTACCGTTTAAAACAAGCCTTAGAAACCATTGAACTTGCAAAGTTCCTTGTAAATAGCGAGAAACTTGAAATTGCTGTAAATAGAATTTACTATGGCATGTACTATGCCTTGACAGCATTGGCTTTAAAAAATAGGTTTGAAACATCCAAACATGGACAACTGATAGGTTGGTTCAATAAGGAATATATATCAACAAAGAAGTTAGATTATAAGTACGGAAAGATTCTAAAAAATGCCTATCAAAATAGAACCAAAGGAGATTATGACGCTTTTGTGAGTTTTTCAAGAGTTGAGGTAGAATATATGTTATCGGAAATGACAGATTTCATTGAAGAAATAAAGAAATTATTAGAAAAACAATAGCATTGGTAGGTAGATAGAGTTTCACCCCCCCCCATCAGAACACTTCGACTGGTGTTACAGTGAGTCGTTATACCTGAACTTTGCCGATTATTCCTTCGGTTGTAAGATCGTACCCGCTAGCGCTGAACTACATTCCATGCGGTTATTTTCAGCAAAGCATAAAAGGTATTTTTCACTGACAATGAGTCTGCGTCATCAATGGGCAGCAACACAAAAGGTTATATATCACCATGCATCAGAAAAACATTACAAAAAAAATTAAACACTCTTTTGATGATTTGTAAAATATTTTTAAATTTGAAAGGGATAACGGTTATAACAGCTACATAAATACACCCAAAATGGATTATACTATGTAGTTTTATCACATAAACGAGTTGGGGGTAATGTTATAAATGCGATAAGTATGACAAATAAACGATTTATTTATTTTTTAGTTTTTTCGACAATAATTGTAACTTCATTAATTGTCGGACTATCATTAATTTTTAAAAAAAGTGATTCCGTATGGATTTCGTTAATAAGCAATATAGTATTAGTGATCGTTACCACTACATATGTGTTTTTAACATTTCAAATGCTTGCAGTTTCTAAGAAACAAGTTTCATTGGCATATCGACCTATCATATATTTTAAACCTAGTATTGGGCCTGATTATAATGACCCCAATCCCATCTACGTTGGTTTCAATATTACAAATTTTGGTAATTCTGTAGCATTGGACTGTTCGTTTGATATTAATATATACTTTTCTGGTAATAAAGTGCCGAAAAATATAATACAAATATCTAATTATGACTTATATAATATTATTCCAAATGATAACAATTCAAATTTAAATATCTCTCTGTTAATTAATGAAGCATCTCAGTTTATTGAGAAAGGGATGAATTCAGATTCTAATTTTATTTCAATTCAAGGAACATATACTGATATACTGAATATGCAGTATATATTTAAGGAGCAGATATATTTCCTAATAAAGCAAGAGCAAGTGACTGTGTGTGCACAAGACAATAGAGGTAATCCTATAGTTCAGTACAAGAATATTATATCAATTAGTCAGGATTCTTCCAAAAGAATTGATTACTCATTTAAAGAAGTGGAATAAAAATCGAGTAGGTAAAGGGGAATCTCACCCCTAAACCTCTCACAGAACCGTGCTTGAACCTCTCGATTCACACGGCTCTTCATAATAAAAGACTACGATTAAGGCATAAACCCCACTCTCCAATGCTCAAACATATACGGGTAGCTTTTGGCTATTGATTGTAAATATTTGTAAGCAAAGTACCAGTGCCTACGCCTGAATCTGCGATACTTGTTGCGTACCCATTTGGCTAATCGCTTATTGAAATCACGAAATAAATGTCGCAACTCCGACTTACGAAATTTCGAGTAATAGTTGAGCCAACCTCTGATTTTCGATTTCAATATCTCTCCTACTCGGCTCAGACTAAAGTAAGTCCAACGATGTATTTTGAGTTTTCGCAATTCATCATTTATTCGGGCTATACTTTTCTGACTTATGGCTGGAGAAAATCCCAATTTTAGTTTGCCTCGCTCTTTGACTATTCTCGGCTTAAATGTAAAACCAAGAAAATCAAATTTCTGATAGTAAACCTTAAACGGCGGTTGCTTTTTCTGATTACGGCGACAATAAACAATCTTTGTTTTATCCTTGTTTACTTCAAGTTTACAAACTCTGAATCGTTCTTTTATCGCTTCCAACAGTCGCAATGCTTCTTTGATATGGCTACAATGTATCACTATATCATCGGCATAGCATTCAAAAACAACTTCGGGATTACGTTTTTCAATCCATTTATCAAAAACTACATCAAGAAAAATATTTGCCAATATCGGGCTGATTACTCCGCCCTGTGGCGTTCCTTTTCTGTTTGGATGTTGAATAGTTTCATCGGCTTTCTCAATGGGTGCTTCTAACCAGCGTTTACAGTACAGTAAGATGTGTTTCTTTTCTGTATGCCATTGCACGGCTTTCATTAGCAAATCGTGGTCTATATTATCGAAAAAGCCTTTTATATCAATATCTATAACCCAACTGTATTTCATACAATTGATGCGACATTGTTCTACGGCTTGATGTGCAGACTTATTCGGGCGATAGCCATAAGAACTATCACTGAATGTTTTATCTGCAATACTTTCCAGTTCTGTTGCTATTACTTGCTGTGCAACTCTGTCAACTACTGTGGGTATGCCTAATGCCCGCATTTTTCCGTCTCCTTTTGGTATTAATGTTTGACGGACTGCTTTGGGAAAATAACTTCCGCTCGACATTCTGTTCCACAAGGGATACAAATATTTGCGTTTGTTATTATTCACTTGCTCAATGCTGATATTATCTACTCCTGCACTTCCCCCATTGGCTCTTACTCGTTTAAAAGCCTCTAATACTTGCAACCTCGTTATCGGTTGCGTCTTTTGTTCAATTTCAAAAATCATCCTTAATGAATTTTAAGTTGTTATACAATTTTGAACTTATTATGTGAAGTCCTTCGCTCGTGGGGGCATTACTCCCACTCTATTGGATATGTGCGCTACTACGACTTCATCTGCCACAATACTGTACTTCGCTACTTTTGGCGTTTTCCCTTCGGGATTCTCCACCGTTTGGCTTTACATTACAGCATTGCTTCTCCTGTTCCTTGAAAAAGCCTAAACAGAGGTCTTGCCATCTTTATGCCGTGTGGTGTGTAAGCGTAAATCAAGTTAGCCCTTACACTCGTATCTCTCGGGGTCGCTCCCCCCTCGATTTTACCACAGTAAAAGTTATTTACGACACTTCAATAATGGTTCATTTGCATTCAACTCCTCTGTTCATACCATACAAATTCTCGACATACAAACGTCTGACTTTGCCTTGACCTTGACGCTCAATACCACACCGTGAAAATGCAGCACCTCAAGGCGGTTTGATAAATCTGCCTGAACAGCCTTTACCGATAGTCCAAATATCTTATTCTTTCTTTGTGTAAATTAGCCAGTCGCTTGGCTTGACCTCCGCAATTACTCAAAAGAATTTTATTGATACTCCCTATCATCTTTTTCAAAGTTTTGCTACCATTTCAAAGAACCTTATTTTATCTTCGTATCCTATGGTAACGCAGGACACACCACTACCGCCAACAAGCTGTTTCTTTCACTGGGGCTGATGATGCAGATGCAGAATTTTTACTACCTTTAACTAACTTTTTAACGGCGGATAACGCCGCTGGCGGTTAACTCCCCAGCGTAAGCAACAGCCTACCGTTGTAGGTAATTTAAAACAAGAACATATGAAGAATTTTAAACTAATCTTTCTGATAATTTCAGTATCACTTATTTTGACATCATTCAAGAATTTAAGCACCGCAGAAATGTCAGGAGATGAATGTGATGTTGCTAATTTTTATGAAGCTATTGAACCTGAAAGCGGTGTAAAAGTTTTGACTTCTGGTGGAGACTTAGAAGAAGCTGAATTAATACTC
>DHFP01000251.1 GCA_002402315.1 Clostridiales bacterium UBA4821 | reverse complement strand
TGTAATTTCAGGTCTTTTATTTATATTCATGAATTATATATTCGACATGAATTTGGAGAGACCTGCTTTTTTTGAAAAAAATTAAGGCTTGTGCCTCATTTTTTCAGGTCATCCCCAAAATGGGGGGTCTGAACAGTAACGAGTCAGGGGACGGTTTGCAACTGCCAAGCCGTCCCCTGACTCATAAAAAGCTGTCTACTGGAAATGTAGACAGCTTGCATCAATCAGTTATGATTAAAATAATATCTGCCACCTATTCAGGCCCATCTTCCAGAGGCACATCACCTTTATTACTTAATACCTCCATCTTAATGACTGAAACCTCGTATGCAACCTTATTTGCAACTGTTCCTTCCTCTATTTTTTTTTGGTAACTTCTACTCTGGACTCTTCCCCATATTTTAATGTTATCACCTACTTTTAACCCCTCAGAATACCGGGCATTTCTTCCCCATGCTATACAAGGAATATAATCTGATTTATTATATTGTCTATTAACTGCCAATAAGATATCACAAATTTCTCTTCCAAAAGGAGTAGTTCTGTAAATAGGTTTCTTGCATACGTATCCGTTAAGTATAATTTGATTAGGATTCTTTACTTTAGTTATATCTTCTATTGGCTTAATATCTCTTGCAAAAACCGTTAGCATTAACCTGTTTGATTCATTATCATAACTGTTATATGATCTAAATTGCCCTTCAATCTCGAAACAAGCTCCCTCTTCAAAAGTTACATCCTGCAATAACCGTTCCGATATAGTTACCGGTAAGCTGTCACTAACGTCGCTCAACCTCGGAACTTCTAAATAAAACATGTAGAAACCTTCTCCGTAAACCTCATGACTAAATTCCAATTTTGAAGATACTTTACCTACTATAGTTGCTATATTATTCTCAATAAGATTGCCCACCAACGACCCCACTCTCCTCTCTTGTTCATAAAGCACCATTCGTCTAATGTAATATTATTCCGGGAATGTCTCATTTAGAAGTACTTTTTAACCATAAATCTTCTAAATTACAGACTTGATTTATGTGCAATAAAAAAACCAGTCTCTGTCATTAGAGTAATTATTAATATTTAATAAAGGAAATTAAAAAACCGTACAATCCGTTAATTTTATTTTACCATAATTAGCCTAACTTCGTCAAATACTCTTATCATGTTATTCCAACCCACCAGCTCTCAGTATCATTTTCTGATGTTCCGGGTCTATCTGGCTATCCTTATGCCTTAAACCATTTAAAAAGTATAAGTCAAAATGTCCATCCATTTGGTTTCCTGAGATTCTATCGTAATTCGGGCCATAATCGTATCCTCCGCTGCGGTTGTATACATTCTGCAAGTAAGGCTGCCCATCTACACCCGCATGCGGCATACCTGATATTGATATAGCAAAACGTCTTCCGTCAACCTCAAGTATAAATGACCTTCTTTCCCATGTCCAAGCCCCACCGAATATCTCTTTCATTATTTGAGTATCTTCAGCTGTTATAGTTTCTGTATCTGCATGGCTTGTTCCCATGGTCCTCTGAACATTAAAGCTCATGCCGGTTTCAATATCAACAACTCTGCCCTTCTTACTTATGGGAAATACATATTGGCCTTGTGTGAACCAATCCAGTACCTCACCATAATCGGAACCCAGTGTTTCCTTTACTGCAATATTGTGAACAGGTACTTTTAAAACTTGTCCAATCTTCAAATAAGAACTCCAGGTTAACCCATTCACCGACATCAATTCTTCTACCGGAACGCCCATCTTTTCAGATATTCCCCATAACGTGTCTCCGGAAACAACAGTATAATCTACATATGTTGTACTATCTGCTGAAGTATCAACCGGTATTTTATTTTGGAAAAAGGTGCTTGAAGGTGTTGTGTCACTAATATCCTGAACAATATTTATTACTGTATAGTAAATATATCCGTCTCCTTTATAAGTAGAGACTTTAAACCATAGTCCACTCTTTCCGGTTACTTTAACAGTAGATCCGGCCTTTAGGTAACCCACATCTGCGTAGTTAAAGCCAGAACCGCTTTCTATGGTAGCACTTCCAGTTACTGCATCAAAGCCGGTTTTAAATGGTTCTACAATCTTTACAATGAGCTGCTGGCCAACATATATAGTATTAGAGGTTAAATTGTTATAGGATTTTATGGTCGTGTATGGAGTTCCAAACATCTGTGATATCTTCCAAAGAAAGTCTCCACTTGCAACCTTATAAATTATCTTGCCTTCCTCAGGTTTGAATACCAAGATGACCCCATCCCTGCTTGTAACAAACATACCTAGCTGCTCAAAAAGTTTCACCGGAGCCATAATCCGGTTTTCAATTATTCTCATTGGTCCTGAAAGCTGTATGTACTTGCCGTTTAGACTCGCTATGCTGTTATCCAGTTTTAATACCATCTCATTCTCATTCATTTTCATAGTGGCTGTTAAACTTTTAAGATCATATTCATATTCTATCTTTAGTGCTTCTGATATTTCCTTTAACGGAACAAACACTTCGCCGTTTACATTCACAGGTTCAATACCCCATTGCAATGCATTATTGTTTACCAGCACTTCTACCTTCGTATATGTTTCTGCAAAGCTTATGTAACTTAAAAGATTTAGAATAATGAGGGTAAAAACTAGAAATAATCCTGGGCTTCTTTTGAATTTCATTGCTACTCCTCCTCCTTAAGGTTGGTTACATAATATTCGTTTCTTTCGAATTGCCAAATGTATAATCATGTTATCTTATGTGGTATTATAAGGTATCGACAATGCTATTAATTTAATTATAGTAAAGATTTTATGTCTACTCAAGACCTGTTTTGAAATGTAATCATCTGTAGAAGGATAATCAATTATTAGCTATTTAAGAACTACTAGCAGGGAAAATGGTCTTATCAACTTTAATAGGTCTTAATTCCTAGACATTTTACCTCATGGCCCCACCCGTGTCGTTGCGAGCGAAAAACAAATACATATTAATCATGCTTAGCGTGGCAATCTCAGACGGAAAAGGAATACTCTTGCAACATATTCTCATAAGTACTTCTCTCTGGTCTGAGATCCTCATGCTCCATTTTGTTCCGCTCAGGATGACATAAGTAGGACGATGCAGTCATTATATGAGACATTATGCTGGTAATGAATTCTTACTAATCTCCAAAACTTACACCTACACTTCTGCCTGCCTTTATTAAATCATTGTCGGATTTGACATTTTTTACCTTGCCTACTGCTTCTTCAAGGGATACATAAACTATGTCTTTACCCTGTAAACTTACCATATTGCCAAACTTTCCTTCAACTGCGAGTTCTACAGCCTTGACCCCGTATCTTGTAGAAAGGATTCTATCGTAGGCTGTTGGATGACCTCCCCTCTGCAGGTGACCAAGTACAGTCACTCTTGTTTCAATGCCAATCTGCTTTTCAATATCTTCTGCCAGCTTATTGCCTATTCCCCCTAATCTTATTGGGTCCGGGCTATCTTTTACAACCTTACATACGACAAGGTCACCGTCTAATGGTTTAGCTCCCTCTGCTACAACAATAATGCTAAAATTCTTTCCATCTGTCTTTCTCTCAATTATTTTTTCGGATATTTTACAAATATCATAAGGAATCTCCGGAATAATTATTACATCTGCCCCTCCTGCGATGCCCGCTTCAAGAGCAATCCATCCTGCATACCTTCCCATAACCTCCAATATCATTACTCTATGGTGGGATTCGGCAGTCGAATGAAGTTTATCGATGGCATCGGTGGCTGTAGTTACTGCTGTATTGAAGCCAAAGGTTGTATCTGTTGCTGAAAGGTCATTATCTATTGTCTTTGGAACTCCAATTACATTCAGGCCCTTTCTATAGAAGTCTCTTGCAGATGTTAGAGTACCATCTCCACCTATTGCAATGAGACAATCTATGCCCAATTTCACCAGATTCTCAACACAAACGTCAGACATATCCTTATATTCATTGGGCTCTTTGGATGTAACCAGATACTTAAAAGGATTGTCCTTATTTGAGGTCCCTAAAATAGTGCCGCCCTTATCCAGTATTCCGGAAACATCCGACAGGTCCACCTCCCTGTAATCATTTAGGACAAGTCCCCTGTAACCATCCTTAAAGCCTATTACCCGCAAACCATATCTATTGATAGCAGTCTTAACTACTGCCCTTATAACCGCATTCAGTCCGGGGCAATCGCCTCCTCCTGTCAGCATACCAATTGTCTTTATCATATACACTCTCCTTTTCTCATCAAGTTCTATCTTATTTTCTTCAAAGAATTTAAAAATAAACCAATTATGAAAGTCCCTGGAAGTTTTTTTGTCTGTAATACTCATAAGTTAGCATAGAGACTGAATTAGCCAGGTTTAATGAACGTGTATCTGCAAGCATAGGAATTCTTATACATTTTTCCTGATTTGCTTTGAGCAGCCATTCAGGAAGTCCCGCTGTTTCCTTACCGAATAAAAGAAAGCAGTCTTCAGGATATTCAACATTAGTATAGCATATCTTGCCTTTGGTTGTTACAAAAAACATTTTTCTATTGTCATGTATTCGTAAAAAATCATTTAAGCTATCATGAAAACACAGATTTAAATCCTCCCAATAATCCAGACCTGCTCTTTTAAGCCTCTTATCATCGGGGATAAATCCAAGAGGTCTTACCAAGTGTAAATTACAACCTGTAGCTGCACATGTCCTGGCAATATTTCCTGTGTTTTGAGGAATCTCCGGCTCAACAAGTACAATATTAAACGCCATTAAATCACCTGCCATGCTACTATATTTTTCACACTTCTTAGAATAACATATTTTTTCTTTTTAATAAACCATTAATGAAACGGTTGAACAAAAGCCAGTCATATCAAATTAATGACTGGCTTATTAATATTCACAGTTTATTCAAAACTAATCACTTAGCAAATCCAGAAGTTGCAAAAATAAATTAATTATATCCAGATAAATATCTATTGACAGATGCATTGCAGCGGGCCAGGTATTCATTCCAGCTTCCTGAAGCTTTTCGAGACGGTTGAAATCAAACAACAGGTATCCTGTAAAGATAATTACTCCAAAAAAGGCGATTATGCGCTCTTTCCATCTACACATTTTAATAAAGAGTCTTATAATATTTGCAACAACAAGTAGCAAAAGTGCTATAAAAAGAAACCCACCAAGAAACGAGAAGTCTATCCCCGAGTATATTCCAACCATTGCGCATATTACAGTTATACTTGCTGTAATGCCCAGAACCCGTGTACCGAGGTTTTCATCTACAGCAATCAAGGCTAGAGCAACTTCTACACCGGTGACTACAGACCAAAGCGTAAATATTGGCAAACCTATAAAAATATCATGCTGCCCCCAGAAGAGTAAAGCGATAAATAATATGATATTGAGAATAATCAAGGCCCAAAAATATGGTTTAATAAAGCTCCAGTCAATATGTAGGTCAATTTCTCCATCTTGGTTGGTGGCAGCACTGATTCCTGGTGATTTCTTTTCATATAGTCCTCTGATAAAGTTCAACACCGTAACAGCAGCAAGGAAGGTAACAAAAAGTTGTAGCCCCAGGATTGAAAATGTTTTTGTAAAAAGTGTTTCAAACATAACATCACTCCTATTTTTGATTTAATAAGGAATTGAATTGCGATTAGCCTAAAGATTTGTAAAAAATATATGAGAGCCGTCAACATAATCATACAGTTTTCTACATAATTATACCAGAGCAAAAACAAGCAAAGCAAGTTAGATCAATTATTTTCGCAACATGATTTTGTAATATGATAGTTGCTTTGTTTCATATTATTGCTCAAACTGCATGAGCCATGATTGGTTATAGGGAAAGGTGTTGATAGTCATTTACCCTCTAACTTAAGCGGATTTGATACCAGGGTACGCGAAATAGTATTTCCACAAAATAACCAGCATCAAGATTATCCTTTGGTATTTATCAATTTTTTGGGCAATTTTGGTTCATGGAGATTTAGAGGTGGTGCACCCTATACTGATCTTAAACACGAAGCAGAAATGAACCGAATTTATCAGACTTCAGGTGTTAAGAGCCCTAAAGTAGATGCTACTATTCCATTCCCTACTCAATTTTGCATGGATTATGGGTTGCCACTGCCCGCAAATGATAGAAATAGTGACAAAATTGGTGAAAGCCTGCATGAGTATCTACAACGCTGTAGTATAGATTATAAATTTAGTGATTTGTCTGAGAAATCCGTAGATAAAACAGATAAAGAATATAAAAGAGGATATTTGCATGGTCAAAATATACGTCGATTTAGAAACATATGGAGAGTGCATGACCTGGAAAAAGAATTAAGGGATGGGAACATGGACAACGTCCGACTTATATTAGATTTTTCTCAAGAGATATTGTCCCAGGAATTCCCTCAAGCCAAAATAAACTTTAAAGGATATGAGAATTATTTTAGTAAGGTTCAAAAATCTTTGAATTTGGAACATAATAAATCCAGGTAAAACACTTCATTAAAAAGCCCTTCCCCTGGGAAGAGCTTTTTAAATTAAGTTATATTTTATTCTTTATTGTCCACTATGGATACATCAATCTCAAAAATATCATCCCCTTCAAGATGAAGCGGTATACAAACTGTCTTTAACTTATTATTGGAAATCTGCATATTGTCACCAAGTAATAGTGACGGTGGAGTAATTTCAATTCCTATACCTCTATTATAAAGAATTGTAGCTGTGTTACCCAGTATCATGTTGGTTAACTCCGATATGGCACTCTTGGATATCTCATCAAGTTCTGTTACCGGCATTCCAGCCATCATAGAAGATGCTATATGTAATGCAACCTTCCTGTTCATTGTAAATATTACTTGTCCTCTTATCTTTCCTGTAATTCCAATTATTATGACAACACTGTCACTATCATACGGAGAGGTCTTTATAAAAATCTTTCCTAATTTCACTTCTATATTGGCTATTTGTTTTAGCACCGATTGGCTAGCCTCAATGAAGGGATTAATGTATTCTACGTTCATAAATCATCCGCCCCTTATTCTACTTTAGATATTCAGATATATTTTTATGAGAACATTTAAGAATAGTATAATATTTAAGTATTCTATAAATATCATAAAATTCCTGCTATTAATTATAATTTATTCAGTGATGCCAAAAAAATTTCCTGGTAAGCCAGGGCTTTTTTATCTCCACAGCTTTTTGAAGGCATAGTTCCTGACAACAAAAACAACGTATACATTTTTTCAAATCTACTACCGGCCTATTGTCTTTAAAGCTAATAACCTTCGGAGGGCAATGGTTTGCACAATCCCTGCAGCCTGTACACCTGTCATATTGAAAAACCGGTCTGGGCTTTAAATAGTTTACCAAAAATTTTAAAACGCTACTCTTGAAGAATTGTATATCCCTAAATACAACTGGCAGCTTAAAGTCTTTGACTGAACTCGACTCAATATCTTCACCCAGGATTTCTATTTGTTGCAGCTGGCTTACCAACCCCCGTTCAGATGCCCGAACTATGGTAAAAACCTGATTACTTGATAATCCTATTAATCTAGATGCAGCAATGTCTAGAGCATAAGGATTTACACTGCCCAGGATAAAGCCTAAGTGCCGCGGTGTACCTGATGAAGGTCCTTCTCCCTCCATTGCTTCTATTGCATCCATGATAGAAATTCCCGGTTTTACACATTCACAGATATCAACCAGCAAATCAGAGAAATCCTTTGTATTGTTCATCCTGAAGTGGTATTCTGCCTTAAGAACTCCCGGACTATCTGCTATTATTACATTGGCACCTAATGAAACTACCTTCTTTGCTATGGCTTCCACTATTGACGGATGAGTAGTAGCTGCCTCCTCCGGTTTTTTCTTCATCAGGAGATTAGGCTTAATCAGCACATTCATGCCTGGCTTAATGAACGTATCAATTCCCCCAAGAAAGCTAAATACATGAGCTATTGCTTCTTCAACTTGAGATATTTGATAACTATCGCATTTGACTAGGGCTACCTTCTCCATTTCAGCCTCCATGTCGAATTAATACTACTATAGTAGGAAAATAAAGGAACCTGCATAAAAGCAAGTTCCAAATAATTACGTGTGAATTATTTAAAGATTGAAAAATGCATTCTTCCCTGGATACTGAGCTGCTTCACCCAATTCTTCCTCAATCCTGAGCAATTGGTTATATTTGGCTACCCTATCTGTCCTTGACGGCGCTCCTGTTTTAATCTGACCAGCATTTACAGCAACCACCAGGTCAGCTATTGTTACATCCTCAGTCTCTCCTGACCTGTGAGATACAACTGCGGTGTAACCCGCCCGGTTTGCCATCTGGATAGCATCCAGAGTTTCTGTAAGTGTACCGATTTGATTAACCTTAATCAAGATTGAATTTGCCACCTTGCTCTTAATACCTTTATCCAATCTTTCGGTATTGGTTACAAATAAATCATCTCCCATAATCTGTATCTTCTGTCCCAATGCTTCGGTCAGCTTTTGCCATCCTTCCCAGTCATCTTCCGCCAAACCATCTTCTAATGATACTATTGGGTATTTATTGACTAATTCCTGCCAGAATCCTATCATTTCATCTTTGGTTTTTACTATTCCCTGCTTCCAGAAGTTATAAGTGCCATCTTCCCGGTACATTTCGCTTGCAGCTGCATCAATAGCTATTCCAAAGTCTTCACTCGGCTTATAGCCAGCCTTATTGATTGCTTCCATAATTACTTCCAGTGCTTCTTCATCCCTCGAAAGATTTGGTGCAAACCCGCCTTCGTCGCCTACTGCTGTATTGTAACCTTTATCCTTTAATACTTTTTTTAGATTATGGAATACTTCGGCACACATTCTCAAACCTTCTGTAAAAGAAGGAGCTCCGATAGGCATAACCATAAACTCCTGAATATTTACATTATTATCTGCATGCTTACCGCCATTTAATATATTCATCATCGGTACAGGAAGAGTCTTTGCATTAACTCCTCCAAGATATTGATATAAAGGCATTCCTAATGCCTCTGCTGCAGCTTTGGCAACTGCAAGTGATACTCCCAGGATTGCATTGGCACCAAGCTTACTCTTATTTGGAGTACCATCGAGACTGATAAGGGCTTTATCTATTGCTACCTGATCCAGAGCATTCATGCCCTCGATTTCTTCGGCTAAAATGTTGTTTACATTATCAACTGCTGTCTGTACTCCTTTGCCCAGGTACTTCGTCTTATCATTATCTCTTAATTCAACAGCTTCAAAAGCTCCTGTTGATGCGCCCGAAGGTACTGCAGCCCTCCCGGCAAATCCACCTTCAACGAATACTTCCACCTCTACTGTTGGATTCCCTCTTGAATCCAGTATCTGACGTGCGTATACTTCTTCAATGGTTAAATACTCTTTCATCTTTTTCCTCCTTTTTAGTTATTTGCATATTTAAAGCTTTACTCCCTTACAATCAACGATTCTCCAGTCATCTCCGGCGGTTTGGGCAAGCCCATTAACTCAAGCATGGTAGGGGCTATGTCTGAAAGCCGCCCTGGTTTTAGCTTTATGTCTTTTTCATATCCTACTATGACCAATGGTGTAGGATTTGTTGTATGAGCTGTTACTATTTCTTCAGTATTATAATCTATCATCTGATCAGCATTTCCATGATCAGAAGTTATAATTATCATGCCCTGTTGTTCGAATACCTTGTCTACTACCCTGCCGGCACAGGTATCCACTGCTTCGACTGCCTTTATTGCAGCCTCAAGATTACCTGTATGTCCAACCATATCCGGGTTTGCATAGTTCATTATTATCACATTGTACTTCCTGGATTCAATAGCTTCAATAAGTGCATCTGTAACCTCATATGCACTCATCTCCGGCTTCAGGTCGTAAGTTGCAACCTTGGGAGAAGGTATCAGAATCCTGTCCTCTCCTTCATAAGTCTTCTCAACACCACCATTGAAAAAGAAGGTAACGTGTGCATACTTTTCTGTTTCAGCTATTCTAAGCTGGGTATATCCCAAAGTGCTTATATATTCTCCAAATGTGTTATGCAAATGTTCAGGTTTAAATACTGCACTTACATTCGGCATGGTAGCATCATACACTGTCATTGTTACATAATGTACAGAAAAAAAACCAAGTGGACGTTCAAAACCATTAAAATCCGGGTCAACAAATGCTCTTGTTATTTCTCTTGCCCTATCAGGCCTGAAATTATAAAAGATTATCGAGTCATTAGGCCCGATTGTTGCAACAGGTTGGCCGCCCTTAACTATCACTGTCGGCTTTACAAATTCATCCCACTCTTCTTTCTTATATGATTGCTCTACCGCATCAAAAGCACTCTCAGCAAATTCGCCCGCTCCCAGCACAAGTGCATCATATGCTAATTTAACCCGCTCCCATCTTTTATCCCTGTCCATGGCATAGTACCTTCCCATGACGGTAGCTGCTCTGCCAATACCTATTTCCTTCATATTCTCTTCCAGAGCTATTATATAATCCTTAGCTGATGCAGGATGGACATCCCTGCCATCCAGGAAGCAGTGTACATATACTTTTTCAAGGTCATGCGCCTTTGCATGTTTAAGCAGAGCATACAAGTGAGTAATATGGCTGTGAACTCCTCCATCAGATAAAAGACCGTACAGGTGCAAGCTGGTTCCATTCTTCTTGCAGTTGTTTATAGCATCCAGGAATTCCTGCTTACTAAAGAAATCACCGTCATCTATTGATTTTGTAATTCTGGTTAACTCCTGATACACAATTCTCCCTGCTCCAATATTGGTATGCCCTACCTCTGAATTGCCCATCTGCCCTTCAGGCAGTCCGACATCCATTCCGCTTGTTCTGACGTAAGTGTTGGGATACTTTTTAAAAATGTTAGATAAGTTTGGAGTTTGGGCTAATTTTATAGCATTTCCTTTTGTATTCTCATTTAGCCCGAATCCATCCATTACTATCAGCATTGTAAGTCTATGCTCTGTCATTGCTAAGATTCCTCTCTTACATTAATACCGTACAATCTTCTCAAACTCATCAGCCTTGAGGCTGGCACCTCCTACAAGACCACCATCTATATCCGGCATACCGAACAGTTCCTTAGCATTTCCAGCATTAACACTTCCCCCGTACTGAATCCGGATTTGCTGTGCCACATCCTGCCCATACACTTCTCCTACAACTCCTCTAATTGCAGCTATAGCATTATTAGCATCCTCGGGAGTAGCAGTTTTGCCTGTACCAATAGCCCAAATAGGTTCATAGGCAAGGATAATACTCCTTACCTGTTCATCCTCTAAACCCTGTAGTGCAAGTCTTGTCTGCATCCTGAGCATTTCATAGGTTATGCCCTGTTCTCTTTGCTCAAGGGTTTCTCCCACACAGACAATTGGTTTTAAACCGTACATTAAAGCAGTGTGTATTTTTTTGTTAACAGTCTCGTCCGTTTCACTAAAGTACTGCCGCCTCTCTGAATGCCCAATTATCACATATTCAATTTTGAGATCGGTAAGCATGTTTGGTGAAACTTCTCCTGTAAAAGCACCTGTTCCTTCCCAATGCATGTTCTGTGCTCCCACTTTAATCAGTCCTGAGTCCTGAGTGCTGAGTCCTGAGTTTTGGGCAGCAGCTACGGCTGCGGGAAGACATACGAAAGGTGGGCAGATAACTACATCAACGTCTGTACCGCTTATTCTATTTCTCAATTCTGTAACAAATTCCGTCACCTGTGAAGGTAATACGTTCATTTTCCAGTTTCCGGCAACTATCTTCTTTCTTGTATTATTTGTCATTGAGGCATGCAATTCCGGGCAGCTCCTTTCCTTCCAAAAATTCGAGTGAAGCTCCTCCACCCGTGGATATATGTGTCATCCTTTCAGCAAATCCCATTTGCTCTACTGCGGCAGCAGAGTCTCCACCGCCTATTATTGTGGTAGCATCTGACTCAGCCAGAGCTGCAGCTATAGCTTTTGTTCCCTTGGCAAACTCAGGAAACTCAAATACTCCCATAGGACCATTCCAAATAACCGTCTTAGCCTTCTTAACTTCCTCAGAAAACTGTCTTACTGTAGCCGGCCCTATATCAAGTCCCATCCAACCGTCAGGTATTTCTGTTGAGGGTACTACTTTACTTTCGGTGTCAGCCTTAAACTCCTTACCAATTACTGTTTCAACAGGCAGCATTAAATTGACGCCTTTCTGTTTGGCTTTTTCCATTAATTCATTTGCCAAGTCCAGTTTATCGTATTCACAGATTGATGTCCCTATGTTATAGCCTTTAGCTTTCAGGAATGTATATGCCATTCCGCCGCCAATTATTAGTGAATCCACCTTTTCGATAAGGTTCTCAATAACACCTATCTTATCAGATACCTTTGCCCCTCCGAGTATTGCTGCAAACGGCTTTTCCGGTGAGGTTAACACCTTTCCTAAGTACTCAATTTCTTTTTTGATGAGGTATCCTGATACAGCAGGTAAATAGTCCGCTACACCCGCAGTTGATGCGTGCGCTCTGTGGGCAGTACCAAAAGCATCATTCACATAGATGTCTGCAAGGCTGGCCAGCTGTTTTGCAAATTCAGGGTCATTCTTTTCTTCTTCCTTATAAAACCTTACATTTTCGAAGAGAACTACATCACCTTCATTCATCCGGGCAACGCTTGATTTTGCACTTTCCCCAACCACATCCTTGGCAAGAACCACTTGTTTGTCCAGTAATTCGGACAATCTTTTTGCTACAGGCGCCAAGCTGAATTTTTCTTCAAACCCTCTCTTTGGCCTGCCGAGGTGTGAGCACAGCACGACTTTTGCTCCATTTTTCATTAGGTACTGAATGGTTGGCAGTGCTGCAACAATTCTCCTGTCATCAGAAATATTGCCGTTCTCATCCTGCGGAACATTAAAATCACATCTAACCAGTACTCTTTTTCCTTGAACCTGTATGTCTTCTATTGTTTTTTTGTTCATGTGTATACCTCCATTATATCTTCAGAAAACTAAGACGGCGTGCAACGTACAAAAGTTACGCCGCACGCCGCACACAGTGCATTTTGTTTTTAACTGTCAACTCTCAACTGTAAACTGGTTTTAAAGTCCCTTTTTAGCCAAGTATACTATCAGGTCAGCAACCCTTGTGGAGTAACCCCACTCATTATCATACCATGATACAACTTTGACCATACTATCTCCCATTACCATGGTTGATAATGCATCAATAATTGATGACCTCTGGTCTCCTCTGAAATCCTGGGATACCAAAGGTTCTTCGGTGTAACCCATGATTCCTTTCAGATATCCCTCCGAAGCATCTTTGAGTGCTTTATTTACGTCTTCCCTGGTACATGGCTTTTCAGTCTCAATAACCATATCAACTGCCGAAACAGTAGGTGTTGGCACCCTGAGTGCAAAACCATTGAATTTGCCTGCAAGTTCAGGAATTACCAGGGCAACGGCTTTAGCTGCTCCGGTCTTGGTAGGAATGATATTCATAGCAGCAGCGCGCGCTCTCCTCAGGTCTGAATGTGGAAGGTCCAATATTCTTTGATCGTTTGTATATGAATGAATTGTTGTCATTAAACCTTTCTTTATACCAAAGTTATCTAAGATTACTTTTGCGAAAGGAGCAAGACAGTTTGTTGTACATGATGCATTTGAAATGACATGATGCTTTGAAGGATCATATTTATCTTCATTAACACCTAGAACAATGGTAATATCTTCGTCAGTTGCCGGAGCGGAAATTATTACTTTCTTTGCTCCTGCTTTAATATGTGATTCGGCTTTCTCTTTTTTTGTAAAGAGTCCGGTTGATTCAAGCACAATTTGAACTCCCAAGCTGCCCCATGGCAGGTTTGCAGGATCTCTTTCGGCTAAAATCTTAATTTCTTTTCCGTTAACCACCAAACTATTTTCTTTTGCTTCCACTTCTCCATTAAACTGTCCATAAATTGAGTCGTATTTAAGTAGATGTGCCAGTGTCTTTGCATCGGTTAAATCATTTATTGCAACTACTTCAATATCGTTTGGGTATTTTTCAAGCATGAGCTTAAAAGCATTTCTTCCTATACGGCCAAAACCGTTGATTCCAACTTTGACTGCCATCTAAAATTACCTCCCATTTGAGTTAATTTATTCCTTGAACAACTAGTATTTTATATTATTATGTGCCTTTTTTCAATAATAACCAAGGAAAATTTTAACCAAATTTTATCTCCATCTGCTTAATCTATCTTTTCCAATTTACTTAAACAAATTCATTATTAAGGTTTTGGATTGAAAGCAACTTATTTAACCGATTATAAGTAAAATGCTTTAAAAAAGTCTAGTGTTCTCGCCTATAACCAAGCCTTTCTCAATTGCCTGCAATTTCACCTGTCCAAATTCCCCTATATAATCCTTCTCCGCCTTCGCAGCAATGCGGATAAAATTATCGGTGTGCCCTTCCAGGTAACCTTTCTGAAAATCTGATTCCTGCTCAAAAAGAACCTCCATAGTCCTTCCAATAAACCTGGAATTAAATTCAAATTCTTTCCTGTCTGAAAGCTCCAAGAGAAGGTTGCTTCTTTCCTCCTTGGTTTTAATATCAACCTGATTAGGATATGATGCTGCCGGTGTACCTTTCCTGGGTGAATATTTGAATACATGTGTTTTACTTAAGGACAGGCTTTCTAAGAAATTATATGTTTCCTCAAATTCTTCTTTGGTTTCCGCTGGGAAGCCTGCCATTATATCTGTTGTTACCGATACATCCGGAATGTGCGCCCTCAGCATCTTAACTTTATCCCTATATTCCTCCGCACTGTATTTCCTGTTCATTCTCTTGAGTACACTATCTGAACCGCTTTGTAAAGAAATATGAAAATGCGGACATAGCTTTTGAATTTTTTTAATTTTTGCGATAGATTCTTCAGTCACGAAATTAGGCTCCAGGGACCCTAGACGTATCCTTTGGATTGATGGTATCTGATTAATTTCTTCCACTATTTCAATTAGAGATGTATTCCTAATATCCTTTCCGTATGAGGTCAAATGTATTCCCGTGAGTACTATTTCTTTAAAACCGTTATCTCCCAATGATTCAACTTCACTTACTATACCTTCCTTACTCCGGCTTCTTACCGGTCCGCGTGCATAAGGAATTATACAGTATGAACAAAAGCTGTCACATCCTTCTTGTATCTTTATAAATGCCCGTGTTCTTTCATTGTATGTAATAAATCCTGTTTCCTCAAATTCCCTTTGCTTCATTATGTCTGTTACTGACCTTACCTTCTTTGCCTTGTCTGCCGATTCTATCATCTGTACGATTTTTGCCCGTTCTCCGGTTCCGGCTATAACATCTACTCCTTCTATCTTTTCAACTTCTTCAGGAGATATTTGAGAATAGCAGCCGACAACTGCTATAATGGCTTCAGGATTGCTTCTCTGAGCCCTTCTTATTACCTGTCTGGATTTTTTGTCCCCAAAACTTGTGACGGTACAGGTATTTATTAGATAGATATCAGCAAACTGTTCAAAATCAACAACTTCATAGCCGGCTTTTTTAAACATTTCTATCATTGCCTGGGTCTCATATTGATTTACTTTACAACCCAGTGTATGAAATCCAACTTTCTTCATTAGATCACATCCTACTTCCTTCTAACGTTCGGAAGTAAATTATAACAAAATAAACTCAAGAATAAAAGGGCAAGTCAGGTCACCATTCCCTGGCTCACAAAAAAGCCTCTGGTAGGGATTTTATTATTTATTTTAGCAAAAAAGAAATAATAAAATAATGCAATAACCAAGGCAATAGATATCAAAACAACTATAGCAATTATATGCTTTTTGGGCTTAGATGAATTGAACATTATTCCACCTCTTACACATAAATTTCCCTCGCTAAGTATATTATTTGAAGAAGAATGTTCTATATATTCAAGTTTATCCCTCGAGTATCTTTTTCCTCATATTGAGTAAAACCTTTTTTTCTATCCTTGATACCTGCACCTGAGAAATTCCAAGCATTGCGGCTACCTGGGACTGGGTTTTGTCTTTAAAATATCTCAATACAATAATCTGCCGTTCCCTTGGTTCCATAATTTGAAGCACTTGCTTAAGAGCAATCCTGTCCTCAAGTTCTACTCGCGCTGACTGGTCTTCAATTTTGTCAATTAATCTTATATTACTGCTATCCCCTTCATACATGGTACTGTGTAGGGACTCAGGCATGTTGACAGCTTCCATCGCCATTACAATATCTTCCAAACTCATGTGTATCCTGTCAGCAACCTCTCCAAGCGATGGTTCTCTTCCCATTTCCTTTGCCATTATCTCTTTGGTTATCTTGACTTTATTGGAAATCTCCTTTAGCCCCCTGCTAACCTTAATAATTCCATCATCTCTTATAAACCTTTTAATTTCTCCCATTATCATGGGAACAGCATACGTAGAAAACCTGACATCGTAAGTAGTATCAAACTTCTTAATTGATTTAATCAGTCCAATACACCCAATCTGAAACAAGTCCTCATTTTCGTATCCTCTATTAGAAAACCTCTTTACGATACTCCAAACCAACCCCAGATTATTCTCTACTATTTTCGATTGGGCCAGATTATCTCCGGCCTTAGCTTTTTTTATTAGATCAAGTATATCTTTATCGAGTCCATTTTCCATTAGGTCTACCCCTTATTAACATTTTTGTTATATTCTTACATTAATAAGCAAAAATATTAACCAGCTAGCCAGCAAGACCCTAAAGAAATGGTTAAGTCTCCGGGTATGCCCATACTGGTTTTATTGGTTTTCTATATTCTCTTTATCTCCAATGGTCTTTATCATTTTGATTCTGGTACCTTGACCTGGAATGGATTCAACCTCTAAATGGTCCATAAAGTTCTCCATTATAGTAAACCCCATACCTGACCTCTCTAATTCAGGTTTAGATGTATATAGAGGCTGCATTGCCTGTTGTATGTCTTCAATTCCTTTTCCCACATCACTGATTTCAATCTCTACTGTATTATTTCTAATGCCGGCAAAGATCTTTACATACCCCACCTTATTTTCATAACCATGTATTATTGAATTTGTCACTGCTTCTGAAACCGCAGTCTTAATATCAGCTATCTCTTCTATAGTAGGGTCCAGTTGAGAAGCGAATGCTGCAACAGCAACTCTCGCAAAAGCTTCATTACTTGACTTACTCAAAAATTCCAACCTCATTTCATTGTCGTATTGCATCTTTCTTCCCCTCCCTACATATTCTGAAGAGCTTGTTTAATATTATCATACTGGGGTATCAGTTTGGTAACACCCGATATCTCAAATACCTTTCTCACTTCGGGCTTAACATTAACCATAACGGCAGTTCCGTTTGTCCTCTGAATATTTTTATACCTGCCCATAATCACTCCTATCCCTGAACTATCCATAAAACTAACCCCTGAAAAATCAAACACCAACTTTTGCGGCCTTAATCTCTGGATTTCACCGTCCACTCTTCTTCTTATGGCCTCAGACGTGTGATGATCCATCTCACAATTTATCCTTACAATCAAGGTCCGGTTTTCCGGTAAAAATTCCAAATCCATTTATAAACATACCCCCTTTTGAGGAATATATTCTATAATTATGTTAATTTCCCTTCAATGAAAAATGTAAGGTTTTGTAATATTATCGAATTATATTTGCAGAAGGATCTATTATTAGCTTCAAAAGGTACAGCAATAGCAAATGGCCGGGATAAAATATATAAAACAGGTATTTAAACCTGGGACCCTGTCTTCCATTATATATAAAAATAGGCAGCAGCGCTAAGAGGGAAAATATCTGTACGGGTACGAAATAAACTGCGCTGAATATTAATGTAATAACAGCGAAGCTTGCTACCAGCCATATTCGCTTATTCTGAAAAACATGCAATAAGAAAATAACCGCCACTCCATATGCGCCATAATCAACATCTATTGCCTGACCAAGCATAATCATAAACATACTGAATAAGAAGCCTAAATATTTATTCTTTGCATGATTGTAAAATTTTATAGATAACAAACCCATTAGTAGAGTAAAAAAGATATTTAAACTCAGAGTTTGAAATGCAATAGAAAACGGTACCTGACAAATCAAGGCAAAAAATAGCAGTCTTAAAAAGTAATTTTTAATATTGGTTGAATTTTTATACCCAACTGTAATCTGCCATGCAAAAATTGGAAAAGCTATCCTTCCAACCATCCTGAAGAATATCTCATCCGGAAAGAAAATCACCCCGACATGATCAATAAACATGGATGCTATGGCTAGTAACTTCAATAAGAAGCTGGTCATACTTTCTCTCCACTGGTTCGACATTTTTACTAGATAATATTAACACAGTTAGGAGACTTAGAAAAGATGGAGTATGAGAAAACAATTTATTATTGCTTAATGTTTTGATGACAGTTTAAAATGATATAAAGTCCATTAACAAGCTTATTTCCTATGCTTTTTATAATATTTATCCAATAGTTTATCTACCTTTTGACTGGCGGTTATTACTTTTGGATCGTTAATTCCTCTGATAGTAATTATGTTTTCAAGGTCTTGCCGGCCTTCATGAATTTTCATTAGTAAATTATTTAAATCTTGCTGCATCATATAATCCCCTTTTGTACTTCGATCCTAGCTAGGTTGTCCATCAGAAGGGAAAATATGCATTGTGACTTAAAGCTTGACCTTAACAACCTTTCTTAACTATAATCTACTTAAAGAGTTACATTAGTAAAAAATAATATGAAACTTGGAGAGAAGTGTCAATGAGAGCAGCTTTAAGAAAAATCGCAATTCCTGTTATTTCAATGTTTCTGTTAGGTATTATACCAATATTTTTTGTAGACCTTTATGTTCGAAACTATGGTTCAAAGTATATAGTAGATTTTGAAGATTCTCCTCAAGTAGAGGCCATCATTGTCCCCGGCGCATTTGTCTTCCCAAGCGGCAGAGTATCCGGCATCCTTGCCGACAGACTCAACGTTGCGGTTGATCTTTATAAGGCCAATAAAGCTGAAAAACTCCTTGTAAGTGGTGACCACGGAAGTGTTTCATATGACGAAGTGAACGCTATGAGAAGATACTTGCAGTCAAAGGGTGTACCAAGGGAAAATATTTTTATGGACCATGCCGGATTCAGTACCTACGACAGCCTATACAGGACACGGGATATATTTAGTGTGAATAAAGCAATCATAGTTACACAAGAGTACCACCTTGCCCGTGCACTGTATACTGCAAGAAAGCTCGGGATTGAAGCCTGTGGCGTTACATCAGATAAGCATATATACTATAAGATGAGTTATTACGAGATGCGTGAGATTGCTGCGAGGTGTAAGGCTTTTTTACAGGTTGATATTCTCCGCTCAAAGCCTAAGTACCTCGGTGAAGCAATTCCTATATCAGGTGATGGAAGGGCTGCCGACGACGACAAGTAGGAAGGAATATATTATAAAAAGAGGTGCAAAATGAAATATAGGAAATTCGGAACCAAGTATGTGTTAAGGATTGATAAAGGTGAAGAGATTGTTGAAACTCTAAAGAAGTTTTGCAGGGAATTTGATATTAAGCTAGCAGCTGTTAGTGGTATTGGAGCAACAAATCATGCAACCATAGGACTTTTTAATACGAGCACAAAACAATACCACTCAAGGCAGCTGACCGGCAATTTTGAAATTACCAACCTTTCGGGAAATGTCTCTTCAATGAACGGTGAAGTCTATCTTCACCTGCATATAACCCTCTCCGGCTCAAACTGCTCTGCCTTCGGCGGTCACCTCAATTCGGCCGTAATAAGCGGTACATGCGAAATAGTTATCGATTTGATAGATGGAGTTCTGGATAGGCAATTTGATGAGGATGTAGGTCTGAATATTTATAAAATATAATTTACAGAGGAGATAATAGTATGACTGACAAGCTTTACTATTCTGATTCATATACAATATTTTTCCGCACAAGGATTATCCTGGCGGATTTTAAGAATTTCTTGGAAACACTATTGCAAAAAGATTTCTCCATATAAAATTAAATTACTTAAACAAATAAAGAGCTTTACCTGAAGACCCTGAATATTATTCCGGTTGTTAATCACAACATTGCGCAAATCATCATCAATTATTTCGTTAATGCCTATCTGGTAGCTTACCAGATTATGTTTTTCCGTCTCCAGTATATCATTTGCCCTATCCCGTACATTTATCGTTGCATCCTTGTTTTGCGGCAATTGAGGCGAAGTATATGCTTTGTTGATGCCAATCTGCTGTACTTCGTTTTTTGAGGTAATAACTGATTGATTGTTCATTAGTGTACTTGCCCTCCTTGAAACTTATTTAATTGGTCAACGTAGTTTAGAAGGTTCAAATAGTTTTGCTCGTGCACGTGTGCAGCGTCAAAAAATGTCTGCTGGGTTGTTGAGTTGGGTTCCTGATGTCCATACTGATAACACTTCTTTGCCGTGAGCAATTCCTATGATAAAAAATCTTTGACGCAGTTGAGCTCTTTCTGTGAAATATTTTTCAACCTTAGCCTCCTTAATTATTAATGTCTGGGTTCAAATTCAATCTCATGCTTAAGTATCTCATCAATGCGCTTTTCTATTTTGTCCAAATCAAGTTGTGCTTCTTTCTTAATACTCTTCCGAAGCATTGGGCCAACCTGCTGTAAGTCATCTGAAATATCCTGGAGAAGTTCGAGAGCAGCTGTTGCCTCCATTATTTCCTTCGGCGTTTCAACCATATTAGCCAAAATCGAGTTTTCAGTTCTAGATGCAATAATAGGATTTCCCATTTGTTCAATATAAACACGGGTCCTTCTTCCAGGTCCGCGTTCATCTTCTATAGGCTCAAGTGCAATAATCTTATCTGAACGCACAAATTTGCCATATCCGAGAGGTACTACTACATTTTCTCTGGTTTCCACAAATATCATTCCTTTGTTTTTGATTTTATTGTTATTCTTCTCAGAGTATTAAATATTATACTTAGCATTTAATCATATATAAAATAATTAAAGACCTTATGTCAGTAAAGACTTAAGGTCTTCTTGCTCTATTTTACCTGCAACTTCTTATGCAGCTATTTCTTTGATTTTTTTATGCTCTTTCTCTGATAGAATGTTAGTATAATCCAGTACAATAACAAGTCTATTTTCATTCTTCAATACACATTTATAGCACCCTGAGCTGTTACCTTTCAGGTATTTGGGCACTTCTTCAATTTCTTCTTCTTTGGCATTATATATTCCTACAACTTCATCAACTACTAGACCAAGTGATTGGCCGCTGGACAGCTTAACTACTATAATCTTTGTATGATCATTTACCTCAGAGCAACTCAATTTTAGACGTTTCGCCAAATTGGCTATAGCAATAACACTGCTTCTAAGATTAATAATCCCTTCCCAATAGTCAGGTACATCAGGTACTTCTGATGGCGGTTGGTATCGGATTATTTCATTTACATCCCTTATGTCGAGACCCAGTAGGCTGTTTTGAACTTTAAAAATTATAATTTGGTTAAAAGCCATCTGGAACCACCTTCTTCATATAAATTTTGTACTGCTACCTATTTTATTATATCATATTTTTCCATTGTCATCAATAACTTCGTCTGAACATAATCTTCTCAGAGTCTTTTCAAATTTTTCATCATATTCTTTTAACCGTTTGCCTATATATGAAGCCTTTCCTCCATCTCGTCTTATCTTCTGTGATAAATGTCTCTCGAATAAAAGCCTGTCAATATTGTCTTTACTATATATCAGACCATTTTGATTTATGGCAACAGCCCCCTTGGCAAGTACCATTGCTGCAAGTCCATAATCCTGTGTAACTACTATATCTCCACTTTTAACTCTGTTCACCAGTGCAATATCTACAGAATCTCTTGCCTTATCTACCACTATTACTTCAGAATAGTCATCATTAAGGATATGGCTTGTATCTATGAACATCATGACCGGTATGCCGTACTCTTTGGCCACATTAACGATTATGCCTTTAACAGGGCATGCATCGGCATCAACTAAAATCTTCATAAGCATCTCCTATTCTCAAGACTTGGGGACAGTGAAAGAGGCGCGTCCCCATTCAGCGCACTATCTCAAGTATAGATTACCCTTATCTTTTTTTCAACTTTTAATGCATATTCCTATATATACTTGAAATAATCATATTAAAGATTAACTGGATACTCTTTAGTTGTTCTAGAAAAATTATTACAGAACCGGGGTAATTAAATGAACCAAGTTGAGCAGATAATTATACTGGGTGCCGGTGCATCAAAAAGCGAAGGAATGCCTTTGCAAAATGAACTGTTTAAAAAGTTCTTTAAATATTATTTAATGAAGGATCGCGACAAATTGATAATAGATTTCTTTAAAGACTTCTGGGGAATGGACGAAAGCAATTACCAAATCCCGGGCATTAACTTTCCTACATTTGAAGAATGTCTTGGAACATTAGATTGGGCTTACTCCCGCGGAGAAACTCTAAAAGGTTACTCTGATGAAAAAATAAATAAAATCCGGGACGGTTTGGTCTTTCTCATAGCAAAAGTCCTGGATGAAAGTCTAAAAAATAAGGTCTCCCATCATGCAAATCTGGCAGAAAGATTAAGGACTGAAAATAAACTTGATAAAACTGCCTTTGTGAGTTTAAATTATGATATTGTTATTGATAATGTTTTTATTAACCAGTACGGCTATGAATATATTGATTATGGAATAGATTTTATTAACTACTTTAATAAAACAATGGATGATATCAATAGCTCAGATAAAAGTTCAATTTTACTATTAAAAATACATGGTTCTCTAAATTGGTTATACTGTTCAAAAAGATATTTTTGAAAGCTGACAAGCTTCTTAGAAATGTGCCGAAGATATTGGTTTGCGGTTATTCCTTACCTGACGCCGACATGCATATAAAGTATTTGTTAAAAAGGGCTGAAATGTTTCAGGGAACTACACCCGAAATACATATCATTAACTATCATGACGGTAAGAAAAATCAGGAAAAGGAAGATGAAAAACTGCGGTTTTTCAGGTTCTTTAAAAATAAGGATAAAATCTTTTATCATGATGCTTTATCTTTTGAGAAGTTCGCCATTTCAGGCCTAAGCCCCTGAAGCGTAACATAAAGAATATAAGATTGCCTACATTTTTTCAAATAACCTGTATAAGATAAGTGCGGTTTCTCCCCTGGTCATAGGCTTACTACCTTGAAAGTTGCCGTCTGCCCTTCTAATAATCAAGCCCTCCCTGACAGCTAATGCCAGGTATTTCCTTACCCAATCAGGTACTGAGGTATTGTCCTTAAAAACTATATACTTACCTTCATTCTCCGGATGCTTATATCTTTTCTTTCCTTGCAGGGAAGCTGCACAAACCTTTATAATTTCCTCTTTAGTTATAGTATTTTTACCCCTGAAAGTATTATCCGGATACCCGTTAACCAGACCCTCCTTTTTAGAAGATGCGACATATGGATAATACCAGGCTTTATCGGGTACATCCTTAAAATCAGCTTTTGCATCCTTATCCATGGAATAAAGAGTTCGCACTATCAGTTTTACAAGCTCAGCACGGCTAACCACTCCGTCAGGGTCAAAATTGTTCTCATCTTTTCCACTGATTATCCCCTTTGAAGCCATTACCTCTATGGCTTTTTTCATCATTGCATCCTTTGAGCCTATATCTTTAAAAGTCTTCCTGTTTTCCTTAACGTAGTATCTCCCGGCACTTTTTGACTCAATCTCAATTTTTCCGGTTACCTGAACATATTTTCCACCAACAGGTTCTGCAATCTGACTGCCTTCTCCCTCAACAATGAATACGCAGTTATACTCCGGATCTTCTTCTGCTATGGGAAACGCAAGCTTGATATTGCTGTTAAGCTTGCTAACCGTTTTTTCACCTTGTTTTAGCCCAATCCGGTAAACCGGTGATTCAACAGAAGAAATATCCGAGTAAGCCATATTCTTCATACTTATCCCTGAAGCTCCTCTATGGCTGATAATACTTTTAACTGCTCTGGTCTCCTTATTTACCTCAATGGTCAGGCCGCTGCTGGTACCTATTTCCTTCTCAATATTTTTAACCGGCAGTGTTACTATCACTTCTCCGTTATCAACTCTTATATTGTGTAAGATACCCAAACCCTTTACCAAATCCTTTTGTACTGCTGCCGCAAAGTCTTTCTCCACCCCAACTGCTTTGAGTTTTATACTTAACTCCAGTTCTCTGTTAGTATCGATTTTATTCTGTTTCAAAAGTTCTTCAACCTTCCCGGCTGCTGTTTCTGCCTCTTTAAGCTGTTCTTTAATTGTATCGTAGTTTATTTGTAAAATTTCATCCTGTCCGGCTATTTCTCTTGTTGCTATTTTCTCAATTGCATATTCTCCAAACTGCAGGCTTTTTTCCTTTACATCATCATTCTGTTTCAACTGTCCGGATAACTTTGAATAGGCTTCCGATACTGCACTTAAAACATCAGTAGTGCTATCTGCCTTTTCAATATTCTCATACTGAAAAATCTGCTTTAACTCATTTGAATCTACCATTGTTCCTGCCGGGTTAAAAAATTCAAAACATCCCCCAAATTCTACCGGGCTTGAGGATGATGATACTGCTGCTGCCAATCTTCCCCCCGGTGGGACTTTAATGCTTGTCTCGTAATTAATCGGTACATTGCTATCATAATAAAGCTTTCCATCTTGGTCATAAACTTTAAAACTATATTCTGCTAGACTAGGGTTGGCCGTATACGTCTCAATAGTGTTTTTCTGAAGGCCGCTGTTCAGAAATTCGCAGCTTTCTCCGGCCTTCATCGTTACCCTGTACAGCGCCAGATTTACGCTAAAACTCCCGGAAAAAAATTGACCGGCTCCGCCAAAGCTGACAGGCTTTGATGTTAAGGCAGCCGTTATAACCACCCGTCCGCCAGCCGGTACTTTAATACTTGTGTTATAGCTGACTGAAATACTGCTGTGGTATACCGTGCCATCTTTGTTATAAACAGCATAATCATAACTAATGAGGTTGTTATCATCTCCTACAACTTCAAGTGAGTCTTCCGCTGTTCCATTGTTCGAAAACTCATAGTTCTCTCCAGGTTTCAGGGTTATCCTATGCAATGCCGGTTCATCAGCCGGCTTGCCGGTTAAGGACTGGTCTGAACCCCAGAATTCCATAGGTTTTGAGGATGAAATTACCGTTATTACCATACGGCCTCCAGCCGGAACTTTGTAAATACCTAATTGACTTTTAAGCATACCGGTTTCATGTACCGAACCATCCTGGTTATAAATTGCATAGTCGTATACTGAATTTGATAAATAAGGATTACTTGTCTGGATTGTACTTTCAATCCGGCCAGTATTCGTAAATTCATAGCTCTCTCCGGCACTTAAACTGATGGTTATATTCTGGGCATGGCATACAATTATGAAATTGAATGCAAGCAATGTAAAAATAAATGTTGCAATTAATTTTTTCAAGATTTTCACTCCTTTAGACGAAACTTTATTAGAATGTACGAGTTTACCAAAGAAAATAATTTCTGGAGGATAGTTTCATTTGACCCTCAAGGAATACATCTGAGGAAAATGCCGTTAGACTACCTTAGAGATGTTTCCCCTTAAGGCACTTTTCCGGTGCTATTTGAAACTAGCCGGAAGATATTATTTTCCTGAGTAACAAAGTATTACCAGAAGGGCGGCATCCAAAGCAATTGAAGTATAACTCCGCAGGCTATAGCATAAGTGAAACGGAACTTCGCACCATCACTTTTGTCTTGAAAATCAGTGTAGGGAAGCAGTGACAGCGTTAAGATACAGCTCTTAAAATAGTTCAGCAAGTAAGCAAACCTCTTTCTGCCATTCTTATTCATAATCATAATAGTCAGCGCAATTACACCTCCGGCCAGAAATGAATAGATAATGGTATACGCCACTGACTCCATTCCAGTTATAGCTCCAATGGCGCTAAACAGCTTTATATCACCTGCCCCAAGCATTCTCAGTATAAAAAACAATCCAAGCAGAAGTATTGGTACAAAAATACCTTGCAAGGAGAGAACCAGTCCTGCCATCCCATCCATAACTGTATTAGTTATTAGCCCTATTAGAATAAACGGAAGGATAATTATGTTTTTTATTTTAAATGTCTTGATATCACTAATTAAAGCTAACAGCACCAGTACGATAACTTCAATAAACTTAATATCTATTTTCATCTTCCTCCTGTTCTGATAAGGGTTGGCTCGTTCTCTTTCCTGTAAATCTTTCTAATGACACTATTATCCGTGTCTGAGATATAGATATTTCCATTGCCGTCTACGATAATATCGTTATTGGCATCTGCTCCAAAAGCAGCTTCAATCCCTGTCCCGTCTAAAATACCCTGATTCCGGTCAGAGACTTGTCCGGCAATTGTTTCTGTCTCTACCACCCTTCCCTGAATTATATTTAACTTGCGGATTACATCATGGTCAATCACATATATACTTGATTCACTTGCATATATCCTGCCTGGTGAAAAAAACCTGTTATCTTTTCCGTCAATGAAGTGTTTTTGATTGTATAGTCCGGCAATATACACAACATTCTTCTTATTATTTTCCCATCTATAGATGGTTCCGTACTTGCCGTTTGACAAATAAATCTCATTGTCCTTATTTATTGTAATACAGTCCACTCCATCCAGGTCCTCCTTTAATACCTCGTTTGTTCTGTTGCCGGGGTCTATTTTTATTAATCTGAATACTTCATTAATTAAATCCCTCTCCAATACATATGCGCTGCCCGAGCTGTCAAATGCAAAATCTTCGAATGAAAACATCTCTCCATTGTCTTCATATATTGATTCCACACTATTCCTGCCAAGCTTAAAAATGCCTATTTTGTACTCTTCGTTCTCAGTAATCCATTCCTTGCTGGCTATAAACAGTCCATCCCTGCGGCTGCTTCTGATAATTTTGGGCTCTATGTAGCCAGGTTCAATACTAATGGTTTCAACCCTGCCGCCATGAATCTTTCTTATGCTGCTGTCTACAACATAGATGGCGCCATCCGAAGTCATAGTCATACTTGTTGGTTCGAGAAAACCTGCCTGTTGAAGATTTCCATCCTTAGTATCCCTCTCGCCGCTTCCTGCAAAAGTTTCTACATAATAGTCCTTATTATACTTCAGATTTACGTTTACATAGTCATTAAGTCTTTCGCTAACACTGACATCCAGCTGAACAATTTTATTCTTGAACCTTCCTGTAATCTGTGCCTTGCCTGCATTCATTGCCAGAACCTTACCATTTTCTACTTTTGCTACCTTTTCATTTGAAGAAGTCCAGGTTACCCTTTCATTATCCAAACCCTGTCTGTCACCATCATTGAATATTTTCTCCACCAGTATTTGGCCGATCTGCTGTTCGGTCATTACAAGCATCTTGGGGTTGATATCAAGAATAACCGTTTTCTCCCTGCTGATTTGCTGAAGCCCCAAAAATGACATTGAGTATGATATAAGTGACGATACCACTATACCTGCAATTAAGAATTTATTGAGCAAAGCTTCCTTTCTATTTTGAATCTTTAACTCTCTGATATTATCCAAGTCTGCTTTCAGTTCTTCTGCACTCTGATATCGGTCTTCCAGGTTCTTCTGTATACATTTCTGGACAATGTAGTCCATCTCCGGAGAAATATCCGGGTTGCAAACCCTAAGGCCTACAACATTATATTCCGGGACCATTCCGGTTAACAAATGGTAAAGGGTAACCCCCAGACTGTATATATCTGTTCTTTGGTCGGTATATCCTACTGCAGTAAGCTGTTCGGGTGCTGCATAGGTACACGTACCGGCAATAAATGTGTCCTTTGCGGTTTCTCCCTTGTATTCCCTGGATATGCCGAAATCAATTATTGCCGCCCTGTTATCCCTTGTTATAATTATATTGGACGGCTTCATATCCCTATATATGACAGGATGCGGCTCCATACCATGAAGATATATTAAAACCTCGCATAACTGCTTTGCCCATTCTATGACGGTATCCTCAGCAAAGTACCCTTCCGCTTTTAACTTTTCCTCCAGGGTTGTACCTTCTATATAACTTTCAACTATATACGTTCCCATTTCATCATAAAATACATCTATAATTTTAGGCAGGCTTATATGGTTCAGCTTCTTTAAAATTTCTTCTTCAGCCAGTAGAAAACTGGAATTGCTCTCCTGTCTGCTTATATGTTTTATAGCCCATAGGTTACCCAGCTCAATATTTGCAGATAGATAAACACAGCCCATGCCGCCTCTGCCAAGCTGCTTTTCTATTCTATATTTCCCGTTAAGTATTTTCCCTACCAACAACATATCCCTCCGTACTACTCTCTATTTATTTAATCCTGACCACTCAATATTTCTGTAGGAGGGACTTCTTCCATCCCTTGATTACCCATACTTACGGCATTGCGCCTATTATTAGGCTGATTTACTCGAGGCGGAAATTGTTTTGACTGAGTACTGATGTTTCTACATTCAGTTTTTCTTAACCTGCTATTCCTAATCAGGAAGATCACCAGCACTATGTTACATGCCAGGGTAAGGATTGCTATAGCCAAAAATATGTGTTCCAGCTCCACTGCTATACCTCCTCGTAAAATATATATTCACAGTTAGCCAACGTGATTTTATCCTGGTTCTTTATCCGGTACTCGGTATTGCTGTTTATCCTTTCACCATTTATGTAGGTTCCGTTCCTTGAATTCAAGTCTTTGATGTAGAATAATCCATCCCGGATGATAATCTCGGCATGAACCTTACCTACGGCATTGTTCTTTGATACAAAATCAACCTGGTCTTTTAGCCTTCCTATCACAAAACTGGGCTTGGTAATGGATATTATCTCCACAACACCATCTTTGACACTCTTTAGATATGGATGCCTTTCCTGAGAACGGCCTAAAATAGCCGTTTCATCTTCCCTACCGGTACAAATAACCTCCGTGTTCTGAAATGTTGATGCAGTTTCGCTAAAACTTTCTGAATTTGAATCTTTGACATTCAGAAGCTTGTCCTGCTTAGTTTGCCGATTATGAGCTTCGGTACTAAAAATTCTTATCTCTTCAGGTGTTGGACTATTATCTTCAAAATCTAATGGCAGCTTATTATTCTTTTGTATGGCTGTTGCCTCAATAACCTCCATATTTTTTTTATCAAGCAGGTTCTTTAATATCACAAAGTCTATTGCACCGGCTATTAGAATTAATCCAAAGACGGAAGAAGAATCTGTTCCTTCTTTTACTAGGACAGTCTGATACAGTATAACCATTGCTATAACAATTAATATTTGAGATAATGCGGCAATCAGAATGATATTTGACTTATACCGTACTTCTTCTTGCTTGCCAGGCTTTTGACCTACTTGCCGGGGTATCCGTATCTTCAAATCCTCCGAAGCATTTTTTATTGTCTGTACCTGCTTCTGGTCGAAACCACTCCTCTCAGGTGCCTCCGGTACAGTTCCTGTTCTTAATTCTATTAAGAGCTTATCAAAGCTCCCTACGTTAAATGTATTAGCTTTAAGGTGATTTAAAATCCTTTGAAGAAAATTATCACTACAATTCTCATCAATATGAGCTGAATTGATTATCAAGTTGGTTATAAAATCCTTGAATACTATTAAGAAATCTATTTCTAATGATATAGGTAAGTAAGCCAATGAAGCTTCTAATGTCACAGGATTTACATATACATATTCTTCTGCCAGAAGAAAGTTTTTATCAGATAGAAAGTAGTTTTTACTATCTAAGAAAGTCCTTGTGATATTTTTTAATAATTCTATAAACTCGTCTCTCTTCAGTTTTTTCCTCTTTAGAAACTGAGATAAGGACTGTTTTGAAGTAATATTATAGTGTAGATTTATCCTGTCATCCTTTTGCGTGACACTAAGCGGAAGTATTGAATCAGCAGAATTATTCGCTATCATTTCAACCTGGTAGTTAATTATTTTCTCACTGTGACTCAGACTTATCACCAGGTAACTTGATGCTGCATCAGTCTCATAGCTAAAGTTAAAACGCTCCTTAATCAAATCCAACATATAAAGTCCCCCTTACATTAATATGGTAATTAGAACTCCAGCCAAAATAAACGGTGCAAAAGGCATAGTCTTCTTCCTGTCAGAAACACTTTTTACTATCAGTACCAGTCCCGCCAACCCGCTTAATACTGCAGAAATCAGCAGTGCCGATAAACCATTTTCTATCCCCAGGAATAGCCCTGCGCCGGTAAATAACTTGACATCTCCAATTTCCAAACTGCCTTTTGAAATAACTGATATAAATAGTAAAATTCCACCTGCCAGCAGTGCACCAAGAACAGACCTTAATAATGATAATTCAGGATTAAGAAATATCATTAATGTCCCTATCACAAGACTGATAATAACTAAAATATCAGGAATGACCTGTTTTTGCACATCAACTATTGCTGCAGCAGTCAGTATGGCGCTTAATAAAATATAGCTTGCATACTGAATACTTAATCCATAAGACCTGTAAAGTAATATGGATATTGTAATCAGCACTGCTTGCGTGAGTAAACATTTATTATCTCCATAAAGAGAATCAAGATACCGTTGTATTAGAGATTGCTCCTTTTTCCCGGAATATGCAAAGAAGTTGATTATACCCGCAAGCATTACACCAATAATGATTATCAAAATAAAATTCATAACATGCTCCTTGTCATAGTTCTTCAAACACCAGATTTATGCCGTTCACCTGTGCATTTTCCCGGCACTCTTTTAACACCTGTTCAAATTCTTTGGTCTGTGACCCTTTTGGAATAACCACTATTATCCGCTTCTCTTTAATCTGGTTTACGTTTACATAGTATTCAACCGTTTTCCCATTCTCTACAACTTTCTTCCGGTCTTCCTTAAAATTTATGAAACTGTTAATAACGCTGTTCACTCTGTATGCTACGGCACGTTTATTATCCTGGTAGGTTTTATTGTTTAAATTGATGCTTGTAACTACTGCAGCAGCTCCATTATCAAATTTGGTTAATGTCTCGAAATTTTCCGGTAGATTCCTACCGTACATCTCCTGAATCCTTCTTCCTCTTTCCCAATCACTCAATGCCCATATATCTTCTTTATTTGAAATTGCTCCCCCGGGCGCTCCCTCTCCATCCAGCCATGCTCTTACAGTTGCACGCTGAACCAGATTCAGTTCGGGCAACACATTTACAGGCAGGTTAAGTTTTACCCTATACCTCACAATTATATCTATATGCTTTTTATCTTCAAACAGCCTGGATTGACTAAAATCCAGCCCATCAAACCCACCAACCACATTCAGGCTTATCAATCTCTTGTCTGCATCATTAACATTTCCGCCTTTAAGGTGTTTGACCATAAATGCTTTAGTCATTGGCTTTAATATCAATTCTGCTTTCATATCTTCAAATCCGGTTCTGGCAAATGCACTAGCAAGGCTTTTTAACTCTTGCTTTGGATTATTTGCAATTTCCTTGACAACCGTTTCAAGGTCTTTATACCTATTTTCCAATTCCTCGGTTGATTGGTACAACTCATCAAGGTTTTCTATTGTTTCACCCACGTCTCCGGTTTTTACACTTTCAGCAGTGTCATTTATTTCGTCATTAACCTCCCTGAAAGCATTAACTGAATTAACTACAGTCTTCACCTGCCTCTGGGCTACTTCTTTCTCTTTTTCAAGCCCATCGGCGGTTTCATCATGCAGCTTCTGAATACCGCTTACTGAATAAATGTAGCTGTACGTAGATATTTCGCTTGCTGTATCTGAAATTGCATGTTGAATAATTTCATGTACATAAAAAACTTTCATAAAGAAAGCTATGCTTATAATTACACAGATAAATACAGGTAATGCTATAGAAGCTTCAACCGTCAACGAACCCCTGCTACTCTCAAATCTACTCATAATAACCCCTAATATCCCTGGTACATGATAACCTTAAATTTATGCCTCGCACCGTCGGGTGTTTTATATTCACCAGGCATAAATGCCTGAGTCATAAACAAATATCTCATGGACACAATAGCTTCTATTCTCAGGTATGTATTAACACCTGAAAGTTTTTTTCCAGTCTTAACCTGAATCAGGTCTTCAATTCTGTTCATTTTTTGTTCCTTCGGTTCTATCAGCAAAAAAATTCTAAGGTAATCATGATAGGAAAAGGTTATTTCATTTTTAGCAGTATTAACCGGGTTATACTTCTTAAATAGAGGAACATGCTCACCCGTCATCAATTTATTCAGATCGGTTACAGCATCTTTCATTCCCCAACCGCATATTATCAGATTATGAACAATTGGCACCGCCAGTCCAAACGACCACGAGCCGCTTATGGCAGTAGCCATTGCAAGTGCCGTTCTAACCTTGGCAGGGTCTCTATAAATATTAATAGTATCAACTGCAAACCTTATAAGCAGTATCTGGCCTTTTACAAAGTTCAGATTGAAATTTTCCGAGGTGCTTCCGCACAAAATATATTCAACCTCATACTTAATTGTCTTATCCTTTGGGCTGCCTCTCAAATCGTTTGCAGTACTGGTCTTATCCTTCAGTTCCGGTACAGCATTATTAAACGTGCCTATTATATACTCATTTACGTAAAGTTCGTCCCTACAACTCAGCATACCGTTATAGGCAAAATCCTTAACGGCATTTCCCATCTTCTTAACAGTATCAAACGCTTTAGTGAAAAAGTTGTTATTATCGAGGTCTATTTCATTATTCAGGTTATTCAGCATATCCTCGCTTGTATCTCCCGGTTGTTCTTTATTTCCGGCTTTACCTCCACTGCTGAATGTCTCATACCTTTTCCTGAAGTCCTCATCTTCTTTAGAGAAGTCTTTGCTGATTTCCTTATTAGGATATGTGTTATCTGTCTTATATGAAGGCAGTTCTTTTTTATGCAGCTTCAGCAGGCTTTCTTTCTCATCCTCCTTCTGTTCCAAGATGTCTTTTGCCTCTTTCGCTGCGTCATCTCTGGAATCTTGTCCAACCGCACTGCCTCCAGTCCACTTTTCTTGAATAAGCCTGCCTATGTATACTTTGTTCTTATATTCCTTTAATTGTTCCACCTTTCGCAGGATAAATGGACTTACATCCGCCTCCGGATCACCATGTCGTATTGAGTCTGCGTACATATCGTGAAAGGATTTGACCTCCCCGGCAACGTACGATGTTATTCTTTTATTAAATTCAAGATCAGTAACTGCTTTATTTACGTCAGCTTCATCAGGTAAGTTCTTTTCTATGGCTTCAATGCTGTGAGACTTGCTATCATCGGTCGCACCCCTTAAAATGTCTTGTGACAAGTCTTTAAGATAACTGCTTGAAGACGCATTGACCTGGTTCTTTGTATATTCCTTCAGCATAATGATTTTCTGTTTTATTTCTATGACACTATATTTCAAACGAATTACTACAGGCACCGCTTCCAAGTTAAGTATCCTGTATTTTTCCAGGTATGGTTTTAGAAGGTTATAATATTGGTCTCTCTCCTTAGACGCTTTTGCCTCTTTTTCTTCCAACCTGCTCTTGGTTTCATAAAGCGATTCTAATGAGTCTTCATCAGGAGGATCCTTTTTACTTGCTGCTTCAATTGCTTCATTTATCTCTTCTATTGCTTTCTTGCACCTTCTGACAGTATTAACTGCAGTTAGATAAGGCTTAAAATAGCTATCCAATGTGCTATAACTGAAAGTATTTATTTCATCAACTGTTTTTTTTAGTGTCTCCTGGTCTTTAATAATATCTATATATAGTTTGTCGATTTGCATCTTGAGTTCTGAAATCTCAGCTACCTTTCCCGTGTCTCCCATTGCCTGCACTTTATCCCAGAAACCTTCCAAGACTTGTTTGGGTGCTCTATACTTCATAAATTCAACAATCTGATTTCTCGCAACCTGATTTTCGGTAAGGTTGAATATAGGTGTGACCTTGACCTCTTCAATTTTGTAGTCATAAAGGTTTAGAAATCTGGCTTCTTTGAATTGTCCGTCATTAGTAATAAGACCTTTTAAATAATCGTAAGTCTCATCAAACATATCTGTTTTATTTTTACCCAGGTCACTTGTCAGATTTAAGTTTATATACTCCTTTATAGTGTTTTCCAACTTCTCCGGACTATTTTCATGCAGGGCAAATATGCCATAGCGCTGTTTTAATGGGTTGTCATAGCCGGCAAGGGTTGACTTTACAGCACTTTCAACAGCTCTTTTGACCTGTGTTTCCCCGGTTCTTATTCTGGCTCCATCAACCAATACACCGGCAAAAATTATGATTACCAGTATAATAATACTTAAGAAAACAGTTATTGCACCGCGTTGATTATCCTGCCTCATTGACTCCCCTCTTTCTCCTCAAAAAACTTTGCAATCCTGGCTTGTATGTCATCCATACTTGAACGGATTTTTGAAATTAGTTCTCCATATTCTTTATAAGTCTTCTCAAATTCCTTTTCCACATCCAGTATAAAGTCGGTATTTCTAATAAACTCTACAGGTTCATTCAAAACTGCCTCCGACCTGACTGATACAGCATAATTTTCATCCAGACCAAACATCCTTAAAGTTTTCCCAACGGGAATCTTATACCTCTCATTGACTGAAACTACCAGCTTTTTATAAATAATGTAATCAACTATCTCAACACTAACCCTTTGGCCAGGGTCCATGATAGATTCCAATATGTTAAATGCACCTAATCTCTTTTCAATGTAATTTTTTAAATTACTTCTCCTTTTGTCCCTTTCAAGGTCGAACAGCCTCCAATATAGTCCACCCGACTTCAAGTCTTCTTGAGTTAAACTGCCTAATGCTGTATCTTTTGCAGGGTTACTCCACGTTGCAGCTCCTCTCTCGACCCCCAGGTCTGCAATAGACTGAATATATACCTTCTGGTATAACAGCATACACATATACATAACTGCTATAATGGCTAGAAAAACAACAGGAAATACTAATGAAGCTTCTACCACAATACTTCCTTTATTTGTTTTCAATAAATCCCACCTCCTTAGGGAGGGAAGCATATAGCTTGTGCATATGCTTCCAACAAATATCACTGGACACCACCATTTACAGGCGTATTCTCAATGCTGTTTGAGTTCACTTCAGCGCCAACAAATCCACCCAATATTTTCGCTACAAATCCTACAATTTGCTTCTTAAAAAGTAAAGCAAGACCTACTAATATAGCAATAATCAGTACAATTTCTACAGTCCCCAACCCGTCTTCTTCTTTTATAAAATCTTTTATTAACTTCGTCATACTTGTCCACCCCCTTTCAAATGTGTTTTTTAAAACCCTTGAAGCTGCATCACAGACGGCGTAACAACAATAAGCAAAATAGCAGCAAACATTATCATCATAGGAAAAAGCAGCTTGGTAGAAGCCTCTTCCCCTAATCTCTTGGCAACATTTTTACGTATTTCCCAGCATTCAACAGCTTGAAGTCTTAGTATGGAAACCAATTCCGCATTTCCTTTTCTTATATTTTGAATGATTACCGACGTAAATTTTGTTATCTCTGGTATCTTACACCTCTTGGCAAAGTCTTCATATGCTTTGGTATCCGGTTTTCCCGCCTGAATTTCCATCAAAGCAGTATAAAGCTCATAGTATAAAGGCCTATCCTTTTCTTTGTCTTCAATATGTCTCTCCAATACTATCTTCTCCATTGCCTTGGGTACGGTCATTCCCGCGTTCACCAACAAGATCAGCTTATTGAGGAAATCAGGAAAATCAATTTGCATTAAGAGATGCCTTTTTTTGAGTTTATCCTCTACTTCCTTATCTGTCAGATAAAAAGCTCCCGCTAATGCAATTACGCTAAAGAATACAAAAGAAGTGTCCGGATTTCCCATAGCCGTGCCGAGAAATGCAATGACCAGTATCATAAGCAGCATCAGGGCAATCTTATTAGCCCAGTGAATCTGGAGGAAATACCTCGAATTTTTATGCTCATATAATTCTCCTAATTTAAGTTGTAATCCATGGTCATATTTAGTGTTGAATTTGTACTTCACACTATCCAGAATATAAAGGGACATAGGCATGAAATCTTTTAAGGAATAAGCCTTCTTATCTATGAGAGCTAAGAACCTGTCATATTTATTCTTTGAAAGTATGAATAGAATTCCCAGCAATATAAGTACAATAATGAAAACCGCTAACACGTAATCACACCTCAATATCCATAATTTTTTTTGAGATAAAGTAAGCTGTAACCAGCAAAACAATAGCAATAGTCATTACAACCCTGCCCGAAACTTGCGTGAATATAGGTTTCATGAAATCAGCCGAACTGGTTGACAATAGAAATATCATGCCTATGGGTACAAGATTAAGAACTTTTTGTTCAAACTTACGTTGAGAAAGTAATGTAGATATTTCCTGCTTTATTACAATTTTATCGTTTATTATGTCGGATGTATTTTTCATAACCTGTACCAGGTTGCCTCCGGTTCTCTTGCATGTTTTAAACACATCAACAAAGTTCCGTATATCTTCAGCATGAGATCTGTTAGCAAGGTCCTCCAGCGCTGACTCTACTGTTTCATTCATTTCCAGCTTTCTTATTATGTATTGGAATTCTTTAATTATAAAAGTATCGGGGTCGGGATAAAGAATTACAATATCCTTCAATGCATCCTTGAAAGCCATTTCTATTGATTTACCTGCTGTGAGAGATGATGAAAGCGAATATAAAGCTTCCTTGAATTGAAGGTTAAGCTCTTCTTTCCTCTTTTTTATGATATCTTTAGTTTTAATTTTGGGGTAAAATAATGCAGCTGGAGTGAGTAATGCTGAAAAGACGAAGCTTTGGTAGAAGACATATCCTACAATAAAAATTGCTATAGCTGCAATTATTATATATAGTGTCTTCTCCTTTTGAGTCATTATATAAGTGTTATAATCAATTTTAGACATCACTTCACCTCACACTTCCACAGAAATACCGGCCATTTTAAATTTTAATAAATTATGCATTTTATTTTCTGTACGCTTAAGTGTACCAATAACCTTTTTATCTTCAGTTTCACCCTCTTCTTCAAATACAAACAACGGATTCAGTTGTATCTCCCCGTCCTTATAACCGGGCACCTCTACTATCTCCATTGTTCTTCTTGATTTATCCCTGATTCTTGAAAGGTGTATAACTATATCAATGGCCGAAGCTATTTGCTGTCTGATAGCCTCTAATGGTAAAGACGCTCCACATAAGACCATGGTTTCCAGCCTGCTTAGCATGTCTTTAGTAGAATTTGCGTGGCCGGTAGAAAGGGAACCGTCATGTCCTGTATTCATGGCTTGCAGCATATCCAAGGCTTCAGCTCCCCTAACTTCTCCAACCACTATTCTTTCCGGCCTCATTCTAAGCGAAGTTTTTATGAGGTCTCTAATTGTTACCTCGCCCTTGCCCTCTGTATTTGCATTCCTTGTTTCCATCTTGACAATATTATCAACGCTTGATATCTGCAATTCTGCTGAGTCTTCTATGGTTATAATTCTTTCATCTTCAGGAATAAAATTGGAAAGTGCATTTAAGAAAGTAGTCTTACCTGAACCTGTTCCCCCGCAAATGAAAATATTGTACTTTGAAATGACCATTCTCTGCAAAACTTCTGCAGCCTGATCAGTTATTGATCCCATCTTAACCAACTGTTTTATGCTCATTGGTTTTTCCGGGAACTTTCTTATGGTTAGTATAGGACCGTTTAATGCAATTGGAGGTAAAACTACACTAACCCTTGAACCATCCTTAAGACGGGCATCCACTATTGGAGAAGACTCGTTTACTATTCTGTTTACCCTTGATACTATGGTCTGAATAACATCCTCAAGTTTTTCCTGGGAGTCAAATCTTATTTCCAGCTTTCCCACCTTGCCATCTTTCTCTATAAAGATGTCATCCGGACCATTTACCATTACCTCTGTAATGGCTTTATCCTCGATTAGCGGCTGGAGTATGTCCAGTCTCCGGATAGAATTGAACACAGTATTTATTATCTCTTGTTTCTCAGTAACACTCATGTAATGCTGCTTGGATCTGTCAAAAACAATTCTGGTTATCAAGTCCTGAATCTCTTCATCGGTTAACTCCCTCCTAAGGTCAATATTGTCTCTGGCTGCCTGTCTAATTTCGCTTTGCAATGCCGTTCTTTCAGCAGAATTCATACTCTTTCCCTTCTAACCTTTAATATTTGTTAACCAATCCCTTTAATGCCTCTCCAAAATTGTTATTAAGATTTATAACGTACTTATCTGATTGTCGGGTTAATAGAGACGATACTTTCGGTATCCTCAGTGATATAGGCTTGCCTAATATATCAAGGCCCTCAATCTGAGTTGGTCCCATAGGATTAAACTTGTTGATTATCAAAGTTAATTTATCATTTAGGTTAGCGTTGCTTTTGGGGGATGCTATATCCATCTCACTAATTAATGTTTTCAGCTTGATGCCTGATATATCATCCTGCGTAAGTACCAGAAATATTTCATCACACGCCTGAAGTACGGCTAAATTTCTGTTGTCGAAGTTTGAAGACATATCTATAAAAATTACATCATAGCAGCCTAATTCTTTAAGTTGGTTAATCAGGTATTGTAATTCGTCCGGTGAAATCTCTTCAAACTCGAGTACGCTTTCGGGTGGAGCAAAATAATGTATGTTGTACTTCGGGTCAACAATTCTAACCCCTTCTATCTTTAGATTAATATTCTTACTTTTTTCTTTTAGAAAATAAAAGATATGTGAAAGGTTCTGTTCTCCTTTGCAATCAAAGAAAAGCGGTGTTGACTGGGCATTCTCCAGATTGAGATAAAATACCGGCATATCTCTGAGCGCGGACTGCATAGCTGAACCTATGGCTATAGAAGTTTTCCCGGTTCCACCGGTAGGTGAGTAAACCCCAATTACTCTTGTAGGTTTGTTACTGCTTTGGATATATACTTCATCAGCATTTCTTTCAGAGAATATGTTCAATATACTGCTTACCAGTTTATCTCCGGTCTGATATTTGTTAACCATTGCACAACTTCTGTACTTCTCCGGCAGTCTGCCATCCGACAGTATTATCATTGTATTAATCTTATCCTTAGGTATGTACTCGGACAGTTCAGGCCCCACCAGTAAAATATCTACCTTTTTGCTGGTATCAGATAGATGTTTAACCAGATAATCCTCTTTTGTGAAATAACTTACCTGGAATTTCTGGGGATAACTGTCTGTCAAATAGCTAATCAGACTTTCTACATAAGATTCATCCGAATCAGCAATCACTAAGTGTAACTTTGCCATTATAGTTCCTCCATTCCATGAAATTATTGAAGTCCAATTAAGTGTTACTGATATTTTACTAATTTTTTTGTCATATTTCGTGATTGTTTATCGAAAAGCATGTTTTGACACCTAAACGGAAATGGAAATGTTGTTTGCACATAAAAAGATGCTGTTCAGAAATTTTTCTAGACAAAATTTCTCTTTATTTTTTCGAGGATAAAAAAAGAACTGACCTGAAGTCAGTTTAGAAAATCAAACTTTTAGGTCAGCTTTTTTATACAGACACTTTTTACTTGCCGAGCAATTCTATATTTGATTCCATTTGTTCCAACGTCATGGCTCCGATTCTTTCAGACATAACATTTCCTTCACTGTCAATAAAATATGACACAGGAATTGAAGTTATATCATATGCTTGAGCTGCACTTTGGTCTGAGTCAAGTAATACCCTGAAACTATAGTTATTCCTGTGAATAAAGTTTTCCACAGTGTTCTTGTCTTCACCCAAGTTTACTGTAAGAACCACCAAATCCTTATCCTGATATTTCTCGTAAACCTTTTGTATATCAGACATTTCAAGCCTGCAAGGCGGACACCAACTGGCCCAGAAATTCAAATAAACCTTCTTGCCTCTGAAATCCTTTAGGGATACCTTATTACCATTTAAGTCCGTAAGAGTGAAATCGGCTGCTTTTTCGGTAGATTCAGCATCTTTTGGGGCTGTATTTGTTTGAGGTAATGGCGATTCTGCTGTTGCAGCAGTATTATTTGATGTAGGTAAATTAACATTAGAACCATTATAGTTTTCAGTAACAAAGTATGCTCCAATGAAAAGGACCAAGACAAGTCCCCCTATTAATAAATTTTTCTTCATAAATGGCCTCCATTCAAAAGTTAATAAAGTTCAAATAGCCGCTTATTATTGTTAATTTGTTAGTAAAAATCAGAATCCCCATTACAATCATTAGAATACCGCTTACTAAAGATACTACCGGAAGATATTTTGAAAACCTTTTAAAGTACTCCGAGAAGTTTCCAATAGCAAGAGCTGTCAAAATAAACGGTATGGCAAGCCCTAACGAATAAACACCAAGCAGCAGAATGCCCTTGCTTATGGTTTCCATGCTTCCTGCGTAAATAAGTATTGAAGCAAGAATCGGGCCGATGCACGGCGTCCATCCGGTTGCAAATGCCATTCCCAGAAATACTGAGCTAATGTTCTTTTTATCACCTCCGAATGGAAGAAGCCGTTTTTCGGCATACAACATTTTAATTTTAAGTAATCCGGTTGTATGAAGGCCAAAGATTATTATTAAAATTCCGCCGATTTTTTTTAATATGACCTGGTTTGTAATTAGAAACTTTCCAATGGAGCTGACCGAAGCGCCCATAATAATAAAGATAATTGAAAATCCAATGACAAATCCGATGGACTTATATAAAAGATTCAACTTGGCCTTATCAGTATTTATTTCGGCCACAGCTGAGCCGGTCAAGTAACTCACATATGCCGGGACAAGCGGCAAAACGCATGGAGATAAAAAAGATAGCAGGCCTGCCGAAAATGCTAATACAAACGACACATTGTCCAAATTACAATTCACCTCTCTTACCAAAAGTACTCAATAAGGCTTCCAATATGACAATACTATAACTGGTGTAAAAAATCCACTCATAAATTGACAAACATAATATCTAAATAATTGAATATTTAATACTAAGTATACCAAAAATGTATGAGGTTTTGTGTAGATTGTTTTAAAAAGTATATGAATAATATTTACCAGTTGACAGCATACTTGAGCCTCATACAACTCAAGCAGTTTACTTAAGGAAAAATTAAAGCCTTGATTCCTCAAGGCTTTGTAGTTTAACATGGCGCGCCCAGGAGGATTCGAACCCCCGGCCCTCTGATCCGAAGTCAAAAAACAAGCAATACTTGTAAGTATTGCTATATATACTACCATAAGTTATTTGTATATTTTTTCACAACTCATTTTCACAACTTTAAGTATCATTTGTAACACTCTTCTAGCTTTTTAAAAATGTTTTTAATCAATAAATCTTTTCTATCTAAATCATTTTTATTTACATACAAAACTACTTCTTCAGTATCTAATGAAATTGAAATACGTGGTTTAAACAAATTATCTTCTACAAGAATAATACATTCATTTACTTCCATAAACATTCCTCCAGTAAAATATTAATCCCAATAATTAAAAATTTTAAAACACTTTACAATGAGGAATATTTCTGTTAATATCTTAACGAAATATAGTTCTCTTTTGAGAACATGCATAGTGTTTTAAAATAAGAAGCCCTCCTGCAAAGATAGCTTCTTATTTTTTTTATTTATAATGGCACTATTATATTCACTATTTCAACAAAGTTCAACAATTATTTCTTAGTATTGATTATATTGATTATTTTGTATTATTATGGTATTCTGTAGAAAATATTTATCGGGATAAATCTATATATTGGAGGAATGAAAGTGAAAAAGATATTATTAGGATTAGTGTTAGGAATTATGTTATGTATTACAGGAGCTTCTTTTGCTGCTGGAGGCATAAACGCTTTAAAAGCTAATTTCAAGGTGCTTGTAAATGGTCATGAATTAAAGTCAAGTAAACCAATAGTAACGATAAATGGAACCACATACTTGCCATTATCGGAGATAGGAAAAGCATTAGGTGTAAATGTAGCTTGGAACTCAAAATTAAAGAGAGTTGAAATAGGAGAAACAAAGCCAGATATCGAATTTACGAACATAATTATTAAGAAAAGTTCAAGTTTTACAACAGTTGAAGGTGAAGCGAAAAACAATTTATTAACAGACGCTAGTTTCTCATTTAAAGTGAGTTTTTACGATAGTAATAAAAAGTTACTCGGAACTGCAGATGGTTTTATGACTGGCTTAAAATCAGGAGAAATAAAAACCTTTGAAGCAATTGGAAGCGGTGACTATTCAAATTATGATAGTTATAAAATACAGGTAGATAATATTTATTAATCATTTAAGAACTGGTGTAACTCATGCCAGTTCTTTTTTTATTCCAAACAACTTCAAAATGCCGTTTACATCAAACATTAAGCCTTTCACACAGAAACACTATTCCTTTAACTTGTCCATTTCCTATGTATACGCCTATATGACCATAATACTACTAATGTTATTGAATTCATAGTCAAACCTCCTAGTATCGTTATAAAGAATGTTCCTATAAGTGATAAAGTACCAGAAAATGTATACTTGTCCACAAACTATACCTCCTTTTTTTGTAGTATGTTCACGTCTCCACAAGTAACCAAAACACTAAAAGTATGATTTTACTTCCATTATATATGTACTTGTTATACGCTACTATCTATCTTGCCATCATCAATATAGTCTTTTGCGGTATGAAACAGCCATCTTACTATTTTTCTAATAATGTTTTCATTCAATACACTTCTAACCGGTAATGGAAGATAAATCATAGCTTTATTTACCACCCAATTCTCCTGTTCCTGGCCGGACTTAAGGATATAGTCTTTGGCCATGCTCTTAGCTTGAAGCATCAGTGCATAAAGAATAGTCTTAGCCCTCTGCCATTCAAAGGCTAAATACAGTATTGCGCCCAGGAGAAATATTATTATGTACCGATATTCCCATAAAATATATCTCATTTTGAACTCTCCTTTCTAATTCTGTTTATCATTGCCATTACCGCCCATACAGGCATTGCATCATCAAGCTTTGCTTTCCAATAATCCGGATCACTTAGCAGTCCGTCCTTTGCCAATTCATCAATCGGCGCGGTTTTCCATTCAGGAATTTTCTTTTCCTCTGGCATGACTTGTTCCTCCTTTAAGCAATCGTTATATTCTTTTACAACATCTTTCAGCAACTGCTCGTAGCTTCTCCCGGATGCATGCAGTCCACTTTGCGGATCTGTTTTCCTTTGCGGGTCCAACTTAAAATGACCTATAACCGTATTGGCCGGGTTAAGGTTAAATTTATAAGCAATATAAGCCAACAGCCACACATAACGTTTGTACGCTTCATCGGCATTAATGTTTTTGCCATAGCAATATTCAATACCTATTGCTATATCATTGGCATCATCACCATATAATTGATTATCCAGAGGCTTGTCATAAAGAACGTGCCAGGCTTTTTCCGGTTTACCAGTTAGGGCAGGTATGCATTCAATAATTTCTTTATCATCCACGAAGATGTGAGTTGATGCTGACATCTCATTAGCAGAGTTTATAAAGTACTTCACATTCTGTCTGGCTGTTGAGCCTGGATTACCGGTATCATGTGCAACCTGAAAGCCTACTTTCGGCATCAATATACCGGACCGTCTCTTTGTTTTGATTGGCATATATAGAGGCGTTATTTTATATTTCATTTGAAAAGGCATCAACATCTCCTCACTTCCCCATTATTTTCATGGCGCCGACAATTGCCCCAAGAATCGTGATGCACATTCCGGCTAACTTAAATAATTCCGTTATTACTATTTGCATTAGTTTGTTCTCGTTTTTTTGAGGCTGTACTTGGGCAAGCACTTTTACGCTATCTTTTATATCTTTGATGTCATCTAGTATTTGTTTTACATATACCTTGGTTTCGGCCTGGCCGGTTTCAAGATTTCTGATTCTTTCTTCCTGAGTGCATTTGCAATCCACTGCTCTCACGCCCTCTCTAAAAATAATAAGAAGCAGGGTAGTATTGTTTGTACTCCCTGCTCTTGACCTATTCTTCCGCTTCAAGCTTAATAGTCTTTATTTTCTCCCCCAGCAGCTTCAGCATTGTTTCTTTCTTCTCAGGTGTCAGATTCTTATCATTGTTGATGCTGTTATACTTCCTGAGGATTAAATCTTTAATGTTATTCAATTTAGCTTCTTCCGAAAGGTTCTTACTGTTATACGCTTCCTTTATTTTTCTCCCCAGTGAATCCAATTCCCGGTTTAATATGAAAGCATCATACAATTTCCCCTGGTCCACTCCTTGTTCAGTAACCAGTTTCTCAAAAGCTTCAGTTTGTTTTGCGCCCAGCTCACGCCTGTTATTCTTGTAATAGTCCCTGGCTTCTTTGGTACTGTACTTACCGAACACAGCACTCTTAACCTTATTACCCATTGATGGATCAACCGGGAACTTTAATTCTTTTCCATCCTTTGTTTCATTATAGACTCCGGGGACAGGATGTTTGAATGGATCAAGACCTTCAGCAGTTTTCTTTATCTGTCCACCGCCAAAAGGAGGTATTACATAGACACCGGCATTAAATAGATCCTTTCCTGCGTCTGACCATTCTCCCTCTCCTGTAAAAGCCTTTAGCGCGTCGCTGGGAGCATCAACAAATAAAGGTTTTGTCACTGCATCTATCGGTATCCTACCGCCACCTATCACACCACCTACAAAAGGCAGCTGCCGAACGGCATTTTTACCTAGCCTTGAAAACGCCTCGCTTTTTCTAATATTGGGATTGCTTAAGTCATCTTTAAAATCAAAGGCTATACCTATTGGATCTATTGCCGGCCGTCTTCCTACCAGCTTTTCATAAATATTGTTGTATATATAGCTGTATACGGCCACCTGTCCCAGGGCTGATGACAGCCTGGCTATATTTCCTGTAATTGCACCATTTTTCAGATATTCTCTCGGCAGATCCTTAAAAATATGCGACAGCTGGTTATTTACCTCGAGCTGGAATTGTGTGAAAAGTCTTGTCAGCGGATTGTGGTGATTAAATACAGTTGGCATGGATCCAAGCGACCTGTCACCTATTACCTTAGCAGTCCACTCATCGGCTCGGCTCATTGCATCCTGTGGATTCAACCCCTTTTTTAATCCTTCATAGTATTTGGACCTTGCAACTACCTGAGAAGTAAATTGGTCAATCCATTTGAACGGAGCTGATAATACATCACCTGTTTTTTCAACCATGCCTTTGCTTAATATGTCGCTTCTCACTCTGTTTGTTAAGAAGGTAGATTTATCAATAAATCCATCATCCTTAACTATGTTTCTCATGGTGTCATTCAAAGCCCTCAAGGCTGACATTTTATCAGTAGATGCTAAGGATTGAGTTATTGGTATAAAGTTAGTAAGCCAAGATGCAGGATTAATTGCAACCATGTTCGTGGCTATACGGTTTTCGAAAAATGCTGCAAGATTATAGGCTCCTCTCCCCAGCACTCTTTCCATTGCTCTATCAGCCAGGTCCTTTTTCCCGGCAAGCACATTAGTAAACTCATCCAGATCAGCGACAGCATTGCTCAGGTGAGTTGTTTCCCTTCCAATCAGATCATCAATTACACTGTTCTTTAATTCCTTTGGCAGGTCACTATCGATTATTTTTTGGATCTGCGTGCTTATTTCAGGTGGTGAATATTTGGTCCTGAGTGTACGCGAAAATCCTCTCAGCCTTTGTATATCATCAGTATGATGTATTACTCTGCTAATACCTTCAATATACCTGTCAAAGCCTTCTACAGCGTCAAAAGTTGTCTTATCGCCTGTTCTCTTTTGGAAGTTTCCAAACCAATTCTTGCCTGGTTTAAACTGATGAGTTAACCCGTTAATATCCGTAGGCAGATCAACAAGATCTATTCTGATACCTAATGCCTTCATTATTGGATCCTCACCTTCAAAATGAGGAAAATAATTAGGAAGCTTGGGTACTGGCTTATATCCGTTCCTCACCAGTACTTCATTAGCCTTATTTAGTGCATCGTCATAAAACTCTCTAAACACATTTACCGCATTTTGTATCTTCTTAGCTGATTCGTCGGATACAAGATTAGTGTTCAACAGATCCTCTTGCGTGATTTTTCCCTCACCAAATCTCTGAGTAAGTTCCCTTTCTTTCTTGGTGAGATTAAGGCTTTTGATCTTATCTCTCCAGATGTTCTTGTACCTTGTACTTTGAGCTTCGTTGTTGTGGATAGGTTCAAATAGATACTTCTTGATTTTTGGGCCGTCTTCTTTTCCGGCTATATCTACAATGTTTCTATCCCATGTTTCACGTTGCAGGAGAAAAGGATACTTGTCCTTCCACTGGTCACTGTTTTTTACCAGGTCATCAGCAGTTTGCTTGATTACATCTTTATGTCCTAGTTTTTCCACTGCAGCTGCAGCTTCACCCATAGCACCAGTAAGAGGTTTGCCTGTCTGGGGGTTAACCTTATCAAATACATCCTTCATGAAGTTATTCTTTTTCAGCACCTGTTTCATTTCATCAGTATAAGGCAGTTTGCTAAGGTAAGCTCCAACAAAGTCATCATAGTTGTTATACTGTTTCATTAGGTTTATAACGTCCTTTTTCCCCTGGATAATATTCTTTTTCATTTGAGTTTCCATGTTCTTTATCCAATCAGGTTTGTAGCTGTTTTTAATTCTATTTGCCACCTGCTCATTTCTAAGCCTGTTTTGCTCTAGTTGTTGGAGTATTGGTTTTTCTTTCATTGGCTTTGTGCTTGAAAATTTACCTTTCAGTGCAGGAACATTAAATACGGCTTGCTGTTTTATTATGGAAGCTGATTGAGGCAATTTAGTTTCGTATACAGGCTCTAATGCTTTAACGGTTTCCGACTCACTAAAAGGTGCTCCTCTTGGTTTGTCTACTATTGAATATTTTCCTGTAAATTCTGGCTTTAATTTGTAACTGCCCTCCAATGTACCGGGTTTGACTCTTACGTTATCAGGGAGATTAATAACTTCCGGAGCTGTTGCATTGGGTTGTTGCTTTAGTCCTATGCCTTGTCGCTTTAAAGCGTCTCTGCCTTCAGGCAGCATATACTTTAATTGCTGACCTATACCTATATTAATCTGTTTAGGTGGGCTTACTGTATATCCTGCGTCTCTTATTACTTTCGGTGATACAGGAGCAACATTCTCAACCGTTTCAAATACGCTGTCACCTATAACATCCTCCACTTTATTGTTTAGCTTGTTGAATCCTTTTTGTACGCCTTTTACTACTCCATAACCTGCAACACCCAGCCCAGCACCCAGTGCTATATCAGTAGCAATTCTTTTTCCGGCATCACCTGCTGGCATATCCTTAGTAGCCAATTCAACAGCAGTAAATGGTGCCATAGCTGCAGCACCGCCAGCACCTGCTGAAATAGCCTTAGAAACAGTTTTGTTCAATGCGTCAGGTAATTTCTTGGCTGCCAATTGCTCTGCCTTTAATCCTGCTTTGGTCGACAAACCCATTAATGAGCCTGAACCTCCGGCTGCACCTGCTGGAGTTGCATAAGGTATTAAGTCAGCAATAAAATTGGTTACTGCATTTCCTGTATCGAGTGCTTCAACTGGTTCTTGGCCTCCATATACATTAGTAAAACTAACCTTTGACCGGTCTATCATCTTACCTACTGTCTTAGTCGGCCCGAAGTTCTGTACTGCTGTCAAGGCTTTACCTGGTACGCTATCTTTACTTACTAGATCCTCATTCCTATTAGACTGCCGTTTTTGAAACCATGCTTCATCTTCAGCAGTCCATTCATCACCCGTAAGGCCATAGCCGTATAGTCTTCTCTTCTCATAATCAGATAGGTTGGGAATGCTATCAATATAGTAGCTTACTGTTGAAGCGTTTTGCCCTGCTGACTTCTTACCACCCTTAATTGCATCTAATACTTCTTTAGGTGACTGATATTTATTTACATCAATACCCTTCTTTGATAGCTCATACTCGACTGTTTTATCAGGTAATGAATCTACAAACTTTTTAGCTTTATCCCAATCTACTTTAGATGATACGTCATATATACCTTTTGAGACTTTCCCTACGGCATTATTCATCCCACCTGCTATTTTCTCCGCAAGGGAAGAAGAAGGCCCAGCAGGGTTTACCGTACTGGGCTTCGGTTCAATAGACGGTGCAGTTTTCTCTTGCCAGGAGTACTTATTTGCACTGCCGGGAGCTGTTGCATTGGACTGTTGTAGAGTTTTATCCTGCCAATTGTAAGGCATCTATATCACCGCCTTATCTAAATAAATTATCTAACCCTAATTGATTGAGCAAATCATTTGCACCGCCACTATTTCTCTTATCCTCAGCCATTTTTGCAATTTTACTATACGTTGACTGGTTTAGGTCATTAGCTAGTTGAAGTTTATTCTGATCAAACCAAGTAACGATATTATTGCCTTGTGACATTGCTTCAGCTACTGCAAGGGTATTCGGATCACCTGAATCGGAGCTTCCGCTTCTAATTTTTTCTGTTTCAGCTCTTATCTTATCAAGCTGAGCCTTCTTGTAATCGATATCATACTGCGTCATGGTAGGCTGAGCGCCTATCCGGGCTATTTCCTTCTTTATCTTATCAAGCATCAGCTTCTGTTCCTGTGGGTAGTTCTTCAGCTCAAGTTCAGCAAGTTGGTTAGACAGAAGAGATGCTTTGTTGGCCAATATCTGAGATTGTACAGCAGGATTCTCAAGATTCTTATTCCAGAGTGCATCTTGCTCCTGAAACTTTGCTTCATATTCCCGCCATTTCTCGTTAGTGTCAAAGGTCTGCTGCCATTGGCTATTCTGAGTATCTACCTGTGTTAACTTATCAAGCCTGTCCTGTGCATCCTTGCTTATTTTGTACTGAAACTGGTTGTTCTGGAAGTCCATGCCGTCCGCATACTGGTTGGCATTCAAAAGTGCATCGGTTTCCTGAGCGTTCAAATCACCCTGCATTGCAACTTCATTATCTGCAGCCTGCTTATTGATTAAATCTTTGGCCGCCTTTACCTTGTTAATCCGGTTTAGCACATCCTGATTAATAAGGTTTGCATTTTGCTGGGCTGTAGTATTTATGCCGATATTTCCGGTCACATTTTCACCGCCGCCATACTGGCCAGACGCTTCCATGGCTGCCCTAAGTGACTGCAATGCCTTAGCACGTTCAACATCATTCTGGTCTAGTGCTTCTCTACCTGTCTGCTGTGCAATGTCCTCAGCTCCTGCATACTGATTTAATGCTGACTCTTTGCTGGCTTTTAGTTTAGCAAGAGTGCTGTTTCTTAGGTTTGAGAATCTGTTTTTTATGAGTGGTGTATAGTCAGGCCTCGTATAAGCAGGAGGCTTGTATTTTAATCCTGGCCGCTCATATTGTTGTTGAGGCTGGGGCGTAGGCGTAGGGTCAACAGAATCTGTAAGGCTATTATCCCACTTAGATGTACCATTAACCGGATACGTCCCTGACGGATCGGTCTTGTACCCTCTTATCGCATCTGCTCTGTTGTGTATTGCATCCAAACTAGACTGCGAAGCTCTTGCCACTTTCGCCTTATCATAGATATCCTTCAATTGGTTAACATCATTTATGCCTTTTACATAATTAGCATATGATACGGTATTATTGGATCTTGGTGAAGAAACAGGCTTAGGAGCACTTGGCGTACTCGGAGCAGCTGGAGAGGGAGAGCTCCGATATGAATCATACATTTTTTGCTTTTCTGCTGTTGGGTTGGTAAGTTTAATACCTAAACTAGCCTTTCTTTTTATTTCGTTTACTATGGATGAAGATATTGCCATAACATCAACCTCCTTTTTGGAATAAAAAAAGAGCCGAAGCCCTTTTATATTTTGTAATTGTCAATCAGGTATGTTGTTAGCAAGTATTTTAAATATTCCTAAAAAATACATAATTAAGTACACCCCTATTGAAAATATATTAGCCACTATTACTAACAATATTCTGCAAGTCCGCTTATTTCTCTCGGGTATTTTTAGCTCAGCTCCATGTGTTTCTAACAACCAAAAAGCTATCACGGCAGGAGCATTAAAAATATAGAAAATATAAACTGAAAATGCTATAAACATGTTAATAATCCAATTAAGACAGTATAATATGGCATTAAATAATTTTGTCAACATACCTTCACCTCCACGCCATATTATACCATATTAAACGATTTTAGTTTGACATTGCTTTTCTAACATCATTAATCGGTATTGCATCACAATATTTGGTGATGTCATTTCCAGAGTCAACCATACCAACAATTTCTCCGTTCTTTGCTAGAAATAATCCACCACCTGAACTTCCGTTATTGCCTGTTGCCGTAACATATATGGATTTATCGTCAATACTTAACACTTTACCTTCCGAAACAACGTTTCTTTTCTCATCCGGTGAACTAATCACAAATACCTTGTCGCCCACCTTTACTTCATCACTGTCACCAATCTTTGTAGGCTTTACATCTTCTTTTACAGGGTCAAGCACTGCAATATCGACAGCAGGATTATCCTTGACCAACTTTGCAGTTGTAGTAGTGCCATCGTTATATATTATCCTGTATGAATCTCCTTTATCGGCTACATGGGAGCACGTTACTATTTCATCATATCCAATTATTACACCGGAGCCTTGTTTTACGTCCATACCATTCTTACTGACGTATATCTCTACAACACTATTCGCTACTTTTGTAGGGTCAGCCTGCGGAGTTGTGATATTCGCAGACCCATTCCACAACACTTTAGCGCCCATCATTTCAAGCACTACCCTCATAGGCACGTATGTATTATCGCCCTGGGCAGTCCTGTACGTCATTACAGGTAAATTAGACTTAATCGCTTGACCATCAACTAAAACTGGATATTGGGCTTGTGTAAGTTTGTATATTACCGTTCCGGCGAATACCGGGACGGCAATTAGTAAGGTTATTAAGATTAATGTGATTATGCGCTTCATACAATCTCCTCCTACTTCTATTATACCATATTTGGGGGCTTTTACAATTAAGTCAAGGCTACATACTTTATTGTCCCATTTGGGTACTTAACATACAACCTGTTGTTTGTAGTGTCTATGCCATACTTATTTACTGGCAATTCATTCGCTGTAAACGCACCTGCTTTATATAGTACAGCATTATTTTGTGTAGCTTGGCTATTCCCCGCCTCACTTGCATATTCTGTTGTGGTTATTCCTGCACTCAAAACACTTGCCAAAGCATAGCAACTAGACATCCCAAAATACCCAGTTGCTGCATTATTCGTCCCCGTCAGGATCACCGCATTATAGTCATCACCATTTTTTATTATAATTACAGTAAATGTACTGCCTTTTTTAATTAATTTCATAGTAATTACATCTCCGGCCACCGCAATAAAGGATTTGGTGTTTAAAGAAGTATAGCCCGCGCCATCGAAATAACTCAGGTGGAGCTCGTTTTGAAAAATCGTACAATAGACACGTTCTTTGGTGGCGGCATTTATATAGTAACATAATGCTGCACCGCTATAGTTATCAACTTTTAGCGATATAGTCAATTGAGACTCAAAATCTCCATACACAGTTGTTCCTATTAGATTAACAACTGTTTCTGTTACCGTTAATTCTCGCAATACTGTTTTACCGAACTCTTGAACTACTGTCCATTCGCCATCAGCAGGATTTGCTTCTCTAGTCCACACCCCATTGATTTGACGTTGGAATGGGTTAGGCTTCGCTTCGCTTGGGTCTTTACGAACCAATTGCAGATTATCAAAATAAACATCAGTAGTCGCGTCTCCACCTTCATAAAATAGCCTCAGATAACCAAGACTACTCCAATCCGGTAATCCTGTCTTAATAAATCCGGATTTAGGGATTTTTATAAAATTCCATCCCGCAGACAATGATGAAATGTCATAAAAAAACTCCTTCGAATCAATATCTGAGCCGGTATTCGATGTTGAAAATTCAATACAAATTTTACTAGGTAGTGTACCGCCAATGTATACGCAAAGAGTTATATAATCATTTGCAGTGCTAGCCGAACCATTATTAAATACAGATAAATCTATATTATTACTCCATGAAATACACATAGTTTGTATACCAGCTGCATTTGTAAAACCTCTCGAAGCATCTCCGGTCTTATATATTGATGTATTATAAGCACCGTAAGTAAAAGTAACCCCAGCATCTCCGCCACTGTCAAATGTAAGTATCTGCTTCACATTACACTGATAGTAATAGGGCAGGTCGAGAGAGAAGCCTCTGTCACGTTGTGCCACAGTTTCAGCATTATAAGCAGTTGATGACAATAACTGAAAATTAGCACCATCATACTTCAGGTGTATCTCTTGTCCTGCCTTTATATCACCTGCGACCAAATCCTCATTGTAATTCTTCTTTATTGCTTTTGCTCCTAGTGCATTTACATTTATCGTACAAGCTCCTGTATTTGCATTAACAGCCTTTACAACAAGCTCATACCCATCAATATAGCTTGCAGGAGCGGGGTCGAATGTTACTGCAAGAGCATTAGCTGCGCCTGTATCTACTCCGGTATTAACATACTTGTTTATATAGTCCCTTGTCTGGTCATGCTGCTTTTGCAATAAATCTCTTGCTTCTGGTTCATCTGCCGCCTCAGTTGGCCAATTAACTGTATCATTCCAGCCTTGATTTGGTATAGTTGACGGACTGCTATTGTCAAATTTGAATGGCATAAATATCACCTCGCTTTGGTTATTTTACTTTCTGTTCTGGTTCAAATGAAATAACCATACTCATTATTGATAGATTCCTATTCAGTTCATTATTAGCTATCTTAAACTGAACGTTTCGTATTTTCTTCAGCTTTGGCTTACGTTTAACCGTTATCGGGAACCTATAAACCGCTACACTAAAATTGGCTAGGTTAAGACTTGCTGCTGAAAAACTTGCTGATTTCACTGTTACTGGGTCAGAGGTTACATTATAGTCGTCATAATAGGTAATTTCGAGAGTTGTATTAGTACCCGACCTCGTAACAATCCATAGTTCCGGTACAGTTTTCTCCCAATCCGGTAAATCAAAATTGAAGGACTTAGTAACCATGTATGCATTTATTGGCTGGCTTAAATCGTTGTAGTTGTCTATAAACTTCACCAACCTACCTGTTGACCTATCACCGTAATACAGTTCCCTTTCAATAACCAAAAAGCAATTAGCATTTATATTGTCATATGGAAACCATTTCAGGCTGTCATCTGTTAGTCCATTCGGATATGGAGACAGCTTATAATCCCATACCCATACTTTTGAACCAACGCACAGCCAATACTTGCCGTCTGCATCTACACTGGAGCAATTCTTTAAGTCCTCTTCTGTCTCATCAAGTAATCCCGGCCTGAATGTAGAACCTTCTATATTCGCTGATAGAGTCTTTACATTCTTTTCATTTTCCAGTAGGGTTGATACTATTGTGTATACTCCATATTGACTATGTGCGAATACAGGCGCATCACCTATTATCTGTATACTTCCAGGCATGTTACAGCCCATCTTACTATTCAATGATTGTACCGGGAATGTGGATGTACCATTAGTGTAACTGTAGCTGATAGAAAAAATCTGGTCTTCCTTAAAAGCTATCAGCTTTCCATAGTATTTAGAGAATCCGGTTATCAGCTTTGCATCTGAGCCTATTCTATTAAAACTGTTTTCAGGGAAGTATTTGAAGTCATATGCAGTATTACCGGTTAATCCACTGTACCTGTAAACATTCTTGTAATCCTCATTTCCAGCAATAAACAGCCTTGTATCATTACTGCCACCGCCATACAGTTCAACGTATATGCATTTCTTTATCCTGTCTGCGAATCCAGCTTGTGTTTTCTCTGCTTGAATTACAAGTGTGTTGGTACCGGATGCAGGAGCAGCGGTGAATGTTACAATTCCAGTAGTACGGTTTACAGTGAAGTCCACGCCTTCTGTTTTCTGTACCCCGTTTATCCAGGCGATAACAGCAGCTGCATCTAAATTAGTCAAACTCATAGGATATGCAGTTGATGTTCCATCAGGACTAAAGCTATCTTTAAATCTAGGAGTTAACAGGTTCCATTCCTCGTATGGAGTTCCGCCGCCAGATGGACCACGGCCTAATGTCAGGGTAGGTTCATATGCGCTGGCTTCTACATCAGTACAAGTAAATGTACTGTCTATTTGCTTTAGCTGAGCTCCATTCCAGTAGAGCAGAACATCACTAAAAAAACAAACTTACCCTTTTGTGAGGTAAGCCCGCTTGCTATTTCAGTTTCTGTTGTGCCGTTCCAGGTGCTTATCTTTGTGCTGTGAGCTGCTACCCATTTATCCTTGTAGTAGGCTGCTGCGTGCACGGGACCGCTCGCAAACTGCCTGAATACCTCTTGTCCTTTTCTTTTCGTCAATGCCCCTCTGTCATTTGCATTTAGATTGAGCATTTCAGCGGCTTGTATATCGCCTATTAAAGCTTCATGGAATTTAGTATTGATACCACCATCCATGCGCTCTAAGCGTTTTTCCTGTGTATTATCTTTAAATTTTATTTTTACGGGCATATAAGCCATGTATATACCCCCTCTATCTCGTAGTCTTAAACTGCAGTATTCTTACCGGCCTTCTGATATATGAAGTTTCGTGGAATGAGAATGGGAGAAGCTCTTGCGTTATTAAGAAATGATATTGATTTAGAAGAAGGAATAATCAAAGTAACAAAAGCAACTGAGTTTTATAAATCTAAGCCTAAGACTAAAACTACTAAAACATATAGAGGTATAAGAGATATTCCTATACCTGAAGAACTTTTAAATTATCTTAAGCAATATCAAAAAACAGCAAAAAATAGCTTATATTTATTCCCTGGACATGCAGGCGATCCAATGGGATTATCGGAACTCAATAGGATATGGAGAAGTGCTAATAAAAGAATTAAAAATTGGTTCAAGCATAAGGATAATGAAAAAATGATTGATCATAAATTTATTCTTACTTTTAGATTATTAAGGCATACTTATTGTACAGGACTTTATGACGCTGGAATTGATGAAGTATCTGCTGCAGAACTTATGGGACACGATATAAATATAATGAGAAAAGTATATACGCACTTATCAAATGAGCGAAAGAAAAAGACCATAGCAAAATTAGAAACGCTTTATAAAGAACCCCAAAAATCAAATGTAGTTGATCTTAAAAAAGAGTCCAATTAAGGGCTCTTTTTTCACAACCTTTTCACAACTTTTGCGTCCAAAAATCACAACTTTTGGGCATGGAAATCCACTTTGAATTATATATATAAAACCGCTCAAGAGTAATTCTCAAGCGGTTTTTAACATGGCGCGCCCAGGAGGATTCGAACCCCCGGCCCTCTGATCCGAAGTCAGATGCTCTATCCAACTGAGCTATGGGCGCATTACTTATTTATAAGATTTACTCAAAATTATATATGAGATAATAGATTCCGTCAACTTGAACTTATCCATCAAAGTAAAAGTAAAACTGCCCGGCAAAAGACCGGCAGTCACAAATGTAGCTGTTATTCCTATTCTTCCTGGGCCACCATTTCCTCCCAGACATCGGCAACTTTCTCCCACTCATCGTCATCTTCGATGTCGACGAGGAGTTCGTGACCTTCATCATCTTTACCAGAAAACTTCAAAATTATCGCTTCATCATCTTCGTCCTCCGAAAGGAGAACTGCATACTCAGAACCGTCCACCTCCAAGATGTCGAGCACCATAAAATTCTTCTCATTGCCGTCTTCATCAACGAGAGTGAGGATTTCATCATGATCATGATCCTGGGTAGCGCATTTGTTTTTTTCATCCGTCATTGACTGTTCAACCTCCTTTTTTAAACTTGAAAATACTTTCCTCGTCTCTACCCTCCTTTTAATAATCAGGAGTTTTACTTATTCTTCTCTTTCCCAGTTAACCAGGAAACTATTACATTAGTCGACATATTTAGATTGAATTATATCATGTATGCCTTTTTCTAATAATAAATATTTCTCAACTTTATTTTGTTTATTTAATTTATCATTCAATTATCTTCAACCCTGCAAACTGTGCCATCAGTCTTTTCACGCCAAAACCTTTAAAGGCTATATCCAGCTTTAGGTCACTGCCTTCCTCTTCCACTTTGGTTATTACTCCAATTCCGAATTTCTTGTGCTCAACCTGAACTCCAGCCTTAAATTCCGATAAATCCAGGGTATCATGTGCCGTTCTACTGTGTCTGTAAGCATCCAGCTCTACCGGTTCCTTATAAGCACCTTGAGCTTTCCTTGAATATAACGAACCTCCTCCAAAGTCATTACCGGTTGAATCCCAGGACATTAACCTGTCTCTCCGGTTGTCCCTGACACTACTTTCAAAGCCATCTATCAAATCCCCGGGAATTTCCCTTAAAAATCTTGAAGCCTTATTATAAGTTGTACTGCCAAAGAGGGTCCGGGAGTATGCACCTGTCATAAACAACTGTCTGCGTGCCCTGGTTATCCCCACATAGCATAGTCTTCTTTCTTCCTCCATTTCACTCTCTTCACCAATAGAGCGGTACCCGGGAAAAACACCTTCCTCCATACCCACCATGAATACCACAGGAAATTCAAGTCCCTTGGCACTATGAAAAGTCATTAAAATCACAGCATCGTTGCTTTCATCCATGGTATCAATATCGGCAACCAGTGAAACATTCTCTAAAAATGAACCTAAGTCTGCATCCTGATTTTCTCTTTCAAACTCAACTGCAACAGATATGAACTCCTTAAGGTTTTCAATTCTCCCCTGTGCTTCAAGGGTGTTTTCATCTTCCAGTTCTTTAAGATAGCCGGATTTCTGAAGGACTTCACCAATAAATTCAGACACCTTCATCTTCTCTTTTAGTGCCATAAGACCACACATCATTGAAGAGAAATCCTGAAGTGCTGCTGCACCCCTGCTTATCCCCTGTATGCTGTCAACAGCTTGTATCAAGGTAAATATTGAAACCCCTCTGGCAGCTGCCTGCTGTTCCAATAGTTCAATTGTAGCTTTACCTATGCCTCTCTTGGGAACGTTGATTATCCTCTTCAAGCTTACAGAATCTGATGGATTGTGAATTACTCTAAGATAAGCCAGGAGGTCCTTGGTTTCCTTTCTATCATAGAATTTTAATGCTCCAACCAGCTTATACGGTATTCCATATTTCATAAACGCTTCTTCCAGTACACGTGATTGGGCGTTCATTCTATATAGAACCGCAAAGTCGGAATACTTTCTATCGCCATCCTTAAGCTGACTATTTATCTCATGTAGAATAAATTCAGCCTCTTCATGCTCATTAGACGCGCAAAAATAACTTATCTTTTCACCCTTGCCGTTTTGAGTCCACAGTTTTTTGCTCTTACGGCCCGGATTATTCTTAATAATACTATTCGCAGCATCCAGGATACTCTGTGTAGACCTGTAATTTTGTTCAAGCTTGACAACCTTTGTCCCTGGAAATTCCTTTTCAAAGTCCAGGATATTTCTAATGTTTGCGCCCCTCCATCCGTAAATTGAATTATGAACAACAATTCCCTCACTTATATACTGCCTCAAATGAGGAACAGATAAGTCGTATACTTTCCCTTCGTAATACTCAAACTCTACTTCTTCTATTATATCTTCCACAATTTCACCATTATCTAATATTGCTATACTCATGGTGGGCTTCATATGAGATAACGGCATATAATTAAAACTACATTTTTTTGTTAATCTAGCTTTTTTTACAATGTCCAGACTCTCATCCAGTTTTATAATTTCATCAGCGTACATATCTGCATGATCATATTCTTTTCTTTCTGTCTCTATTCTCCAAGTACTCCGGTTTCCATTTCTAACAGGAAAATTATCCTGCTTGGCTTTTGTCCTTAATTCCTCTCCTGAAGTATTTAAGCAAATACGGTGACTATGCCATCCAGAATCTGTTCCGGTTTTTCTCCCTCCAAAAGATGTAATATTTATAATTCGCCTTACTGATTCTCCTCTTACAACAGCATTGCAAACATGATGCGGATACTCTTCAAAGAGAATTAGGTCTCCCATTAATTTTTTTGCAGCATTTTCAGTATTTATTTCTTTAAATATTTTTTCAATATAACCCTTTGATAGTAAAATCCGCCTTCCTAAACCATGGAAAACAGTTGTAGGAATACCATACTTAATTGAGTATAATTGCTCATAGTATGTCGCATCTTCCTTATCAAAGCATACCCTTAAAATCCACATTTTATCTCCATGTTCCTGGTTAAGCCTAACAAATAAACCGTTAGTAAATTCACCTTTTCGACTTCTTACACCTTGCGTTTGTCCAATTCTATAACCAATACCTCTTTTATACATCAGATATACGTAATATACTCCAGATTGGTAATTTATTTTTGCAAACCCAATATGGTTAGGTGTTGCCTTTATTTCTTTTCCGGTTCTTGTTCTAATTCTAATAATAGTCCCTTTATAATCCTTAGTAATTTTTTTATTAACCGTTCCTGCCATTACCTCTCCGAAACCTGATGCGCATAGTACATTTTGTCCTTCACTAATTTCCTGTATAGGTACAATACCCTCAGGCGTATGAACTTGTGTGCCCTGTATTAAACACTGGTCATCATCGCCAACAACACATATGTTGCCGTACCTGGCTGAAAGCAAACTTATCAATGTAAACTGAGCGCTATTTGTGTCCTGATACTCATCAACAAGTAAATATTTAAACCTGGACTGATAATAATCCAAAACATCCGGATGTTCTAGCAATAAATTTACGGCTTTAAAGATAATATCATCAAAATCAAGGGCATTATTCAGCTTTATCTTTTTTTGGTATAGCTCATAGATCTTCGCAATTTTACCCAACCTGAAATCAGAGGCATACATATTGGAATAGGCGGCTGAATCTATCATTTCATCCTTTGCCTTGCTTATTTCACTCAGCACTGATTTGGGAGGAAAATTCTTGTCATTCAGGTTTAATTCTTTTAAACACTCTTTAATTACAACCTGCTGGTCGGAAGAATCAAAAATAACAAAGTTTTTATCATACCCCAGCTTATCTATATCTCTTCTCAAAATTCTCACACAAGCTGAGTGAAATGTGCTGATCCACATATCCTCTCCGGCCGTCCCAAGCAAATGGGATACCCTGGTCTTCATCTCCCTTGCTGCTTTGTTTGTAAATGTAATAGCCAGTATATTCCATGGTTTAACCCCTAACTCCGAAATCAGGTAAGTGATTCTATGGGTCAAAACCCTTGTCTTGCCGCTTCCTGCCCCTGCAAGTATAAGCAGCGGTCCCTCACCGTGCACTACTGCTTTCATCTGTTGCTCATTTAACCCCTCAAGAAAATTCATAGTATCCACCATTCTCTTCCAATAAAGTTACTCTAATCTTGTCTATTTTAATATATACAGATTATAAGTTCAATGCTTGAATTTACAATATTTATTTTAAAATTTCCAAATTATACTTGACAATCATATACCCCCCTATGGTATTATATGATTATCAAATACCCCCTATGGGTATTTAGGGCTTTAAATATGCTAAATGAAAGGGGTGTGAAAGTTATATACGAGAGTCTAAATCTAAATTTAAACTCCAATTATAATCCAAGCCTTTGGGTTTCCATTCCCATCTTAACTCTGCTTGGAATTACTTTCGTACGCTTGACTTCAGGTATATCCCATAACCTTCTCCATACTTCTCCTTCACCGGTAGTTATGTTTGTAGTTCTTTCAATATTTATATCATTACAAATAATTACGGGTTATGTTGGCTATGTAGTGCTAAAGAAGGTTGGGTATTTCGATGAATATGTCGGCGGTGAGAAAAAGAGTCCCGGAAGTTATGCTCTAATATGCCCCGGAGTTGCATTCTTTGTCCTTGGTATGTTCTTTATATCCTGGGGGCTTGTTAAGACAGGTATTGTCCAGATGTTCTCTCCGGCTTACTATGCAATTTTAATACCTTTTGTATTGGTTCAGTTTAAGACTATCAATGTTTTAAACAAGCTAAATAAGAAGCACTTTAGAGAAGATAGTAAAAATATCTATAATGAAGGTATACTTTTGGAAGAAGCAAGCTGATACTCAGCTAAGTAAGAATTTATTATCAATTTAATGTCTCTTACAACGACTACATCGTACTGCTTATGTCATCCTGAGCGGAATAAAATGGAGCGTGAGGATCTCCAGACCAATGAGGAATACTAATTTGCAAGGGTATTCCTTAAAGGTCTGAGATTGCCACGCTTAGTAGGTTCGCAAGTATTTATTTTCGCTCGCAATGACATGGGTTGGGCCATGAAGTAGAAAAAGAAAGATGTTCAGGACCCCTCGAAGAAATTCATTATCCCCAGGTATATCCCCCAGGCAATCTTTTTCCTATATTCCTCTGTAGAGAGGTTTTTTTCTTCCTCGGGGTTTGATAGAAACCCACATTCAACGATGACTGAAGGTATCTTTGTATCCTTCATTAAATAAACATCTCCTATTGGCAAGGCCTCTCTATTGTCATTAATCTGCAAGGTAGACTTCAATTCTTTTTGAATGCTTTTAGCAAGCCTCTTGCTATCCTCAGAATCTCTCGGGTAGAAGCTTTGCACTCCTTTGTACTGCTCTTCGGGAAAACTGTTTAAGTGAATTGATATATATGCATTTGCCTGGCTGGTATCAATTATATTCTTTCTGTTTTTGAGGTCAGAATTTTTCTTTCTTCTGATTGAGTTTTTGTCCTTATCATGTATGGACTCATCTATAGCTCTGGTAAGTTGGGTTATGCAGCCGCTCTGTTCCAAAAAACCTTGCAGTTTTAAAACTATATCCAGATTAATATCTTTTTCAAAAATACCGGACTTTCCTATAGCGCCCGGGTCAGGACCTCCATGACCAGGATCAAGCACTATTACCTTATTAGTAACAGGCAGCACTACTGTTGGAGTAACTTCTTCCGCCGCAAAGCTGTATATTACTAATGATACCGTAATTATGAGACAAGCCATTAAAATATTATGCTTTTTAATGACCAATACCATTCTATCAATCTCCCGGATTACACTGTTTAATAATAGATATTTAGCAAATGGAGATTTTATTACTCTATAACAAAAAACTCCCTACCGGGAGTTTTTTGTTACTTATATATCCTTACGTTTATCTTTAACATATACACTTCCTGATAACATCTTAGCCTTTTTCTTAACCTGAGCAGATATCTCTGCAATTTGAACAGGACTATACAGTGTACGGGTTTCATTGGTAACTACTGCTATAGAAATAGTCATTATGGGAAATTCCGTAACCTCGCCTAACCTATTAACTGTAGATATATACCCTTTTGCCCTGTCTTCCTCTAAATATAATTCCTGAATCTTATTATCAAAATCTTGAATGATTCCTTCACACAATTCATCAATCTTCTCGGGTACGGTTATCACCACAAAATCGTCTCCACCAATATGGCCAATAAAATCACCCGGATTATTAACCATATGTACATTGGATACAATAATGTCAGCTGTAAGCTTAATAGCCCTGTCTCCACTGGTAAATCCATAAACATCATTATAGGCTTTGAAGTTGTCCAAATCCAGATAAAGCACAGCAAACAGCTCATTCTTTGCTATTCTCTTATTTACCTCAGCATGAATTTCAATATTTCCCTGCAAGCCCGTTAGTGGATTGGCCCATCTATTTCTGTCTATCCTTTTTAATGTATTTCTGACCCTGCTTGAAAGCTCCCTATGGTTAAATGGCTTAACAATATAGTCATCTACTCCTAACTCAAGTCCTGCAAGTTTGTCGTCTTCATTATCCTGAGATGTGAGCATAAGTATAGGCATAAGGTTATTACTCTCATCTTCCCTTAAGATTTTACATACTTCAAAGCCATCCAATTCAGGCATTACTACATCTAATATTACAAGATCCGGCTTCTCTTCCCTAACCGATTGTAGGCCTTTCTTACCGTTATTTGCAATAATAACCTCATATCCGGCATCGGTAAGTATCTCTTTAATCAGATTTACTGTTAGTTCTGTATCATCTATAACAAGAATCTTCTTCTTGAACATTTATTTAGCCCCCCAAAAAAGGTAATAAAACTCCTGTATAACAACATTATAATATAAATTCAATAGAAATTAAATGTTATTTATCAATTTTTTAAAAATATAATAAAAATAGTATAAAAATTTTTGGTAACATTTAACATTAACGTTCATATCTTATAATAATATAGCCATTGGGAGGGATACCCTTGTCTGAAAAAGCACAGTATTATAAATACTATATTACTCTACTGGAAGAAGATAAAGATTTTGGACTTTCAGGACCTCCAAAAGGTTCAGTCCGATTTGAAATAAAAGGTGAACAATGCAATATAGACCTAAATGTTATAAATTTAAAGCCGTGTGCTCCTGGGTATTCTTATAAATGCTTTTTAATATGTCCAGACCAAAATAACTTTCATACTGCTTGTATTGGCGATATTGAAGTCAGCAAAGAAAAAAGCAACCTGAAAACAACGTTTTCAGGTTTAAATGCTGATAATGCTGGAATTAGTTTTGATAGGTACAATATAGTTGCATTAACTTATCAGCCCCAAAGTAATTACTCAGGTGAAAAAATATTATTTCCTCTAGTTGGTTACAGAGGCGAAAAAATACCATGGAAGAATAGATTCAATTTGAATTTACAGCGAAAAAAGGAATCTGAAGAAGTTTTAGATGGAAGGGATAATTTAGATGTACACAATTCAGACGTGGATGAACCTTATTTGGATTGTCTGTCCGATGGTCTAAGTGAGTACTACAATAAAGACTCTCAAATTAAAACAACAGAACAACCTGTTTGTAATGACAGTTTCAATGAATGCACATATTCAACATACACTCTGGATAGAATTAAAACTCTTGATAATATGCTCTCTATGTCTTTTTCAGTTTGTAAGCCCTTTAGTATTAGTGATAATTCGACTAAATGGTGGAAGATTCAAAACCATCAACTGCTAAAGAGAATACTATATTCGATAGGATATCCGAACCTAATTCTTATGAGCAACTATCTTAATACCTCATACTATATCTATGGATACTATATAGTAGGTATAAATGTCTTCGACCATACTTATCAGTTCACCTTTGGAATTCCATCTCTATATGGCATAGACCCAAACCCTCATAATCTACCTTGTACGTGGAAACCTGAAAATAGTAACGGAGAACTATATGGTGAGTTCGGCTATTGGTTGATAAAGTTTGATATGGTTATATAGTAAGCGGAGAGGGTTTATCCTCTCCGCTTACTATATTAATTCATTAACTATCCTGGCATAATCAGAAATTGATAGTGTCTCGGGCCGTTTTGTTTCAACTATACCGATGGAATTAAGCTTCTGTTTTAAATCTGGTTTATCCCATCCAAATAATCCCGAATTAGACAGCGCATTTAGAATAGTTTTCCGTCTCTGGCTGAATGAAGCCCTAACAATTTTAAAAAAATTTTCCCTATCCTTAACATAGATTGGCGGTTCTTTTTGTACTTCTATCCTAATTACGCTTGAATAGACCTCAGGCTCCGGAATAAAAGAATGAGGCGGAACATCTAATACAATACCGGGTAAACCATAAAAAGCCACAGCTATTGTAAGAGCCCCATACTCTTTGCCTCCGGGACCGGCAGTAATTCTTTCAGCAACTTCCTTCTGCACCATTACTACGATAGACTTTATTCCTGTTCCCTCTTCGAGCAGCTTCATGATTACCGGTGTAGTTATATAGTATGGGAGATTTGCAATAACCTTGACGTCTCCCTGGTAATTAATCTCTCCAAGCAGCTCCTTCAGATTTAGACTTAGAATATCCCCTTGAACTACTTTATAGTTATTGTATTCGCTTAAAACATCATCCAGTATACCAATAAATCGTCTATCAAGTTCGATTGCAATTACTTTGCCTGCTTTTCGGCATAATTCTTCAGTAAGAGTACCTAGACCGGGACCTATTTCAATTACCAGGTCATCTTGTCCTACATCTCCCGCTGCAATGATTGAGTCTAAAACTTTCTGTTCAATTAAAAAATTTTGGCCTAACCTTTTATTAGGATGGATATTAAATCTTCTCATCAATTCTTTTGTCTTTACAGCTAATTTATTCATAATTTCTCCTAGTACTATTATATAAACAGAGCCGAAAATTTCTTTGGATAAAGAAATTTTCGGCTTAAATCCTTTCTGCAACCCCTTAGCGCAGTTTATCTTATGTATTATTCGAGAATATATACTTTCACATTACGCCGTCCCCAGTTATTAACTTCTCTGCTTGTTTCAAAAAACAGGTCTATTTTTTTCCCTTTTATTGCTCCACCTGTATCTGCAGCTACAGCATAACCATAACTAGAAACTCCTTTTTGCATACTTTCAATATATAATCTCGTACCTAAAGGTATAACTCTTGTGTCTACAGCAACTACTCCTCTTTTTGCTCTTATGCCTGTAGCTGTTATTCCATACCCAGGATGCCCAGGACTTTTACCGGTACTCTCATAACCGGCATCATAAGCAGTAGCACTCATTACAAGGCATTTTTTGTACCTAATGTTGTCTCCTCTTGAGGTAAGGAGCATAGATGATGTTCCATACTCAACCAGTTTATCAACAGGTTTTGAAACAACTTTCTTTCCTAGCTGCTTACGGCTTACCTCTTTACCATCTCGGTACACGACTTGGTAAGATTTCTCTGCCAAGCCATCCTTTCCTGCTTTTACAACCTTTGTTTGCCCCTGTTTCATTTTACTGTTAGCTTTCTTTACCGTCTTATAAGGCACTTCTTCTTTAATAACTATTACTTTCTCAGTACGTGTGGTTTTATCTCGAAGTATTTCGCTCCCAGCACTAGTTACATCTGCTTCATTGTTAACTAGATAAGCAGCTTCCGAGATAGCACTTTTACTATCCACGTGTGCTGTTTCCAGTGCTGCGTCCCTTATAGCTATTGAATCTAAAGGTCCTAACATATGATCCAGTTTTGGTTCTACAATATCATCACTATCAAGTTTTATTTCATTTTCCCTTAAAATGTCACCGACCGTCTTTCCCATAGTCTTTACTATAACTTTCTTGCCTTTATTATCAATCTCAACTTCTTTTACTTGAGATGCATAAACAAATACGCTCGCAAGCAAGGCAATAATTAATGTAAAAGCTATAAGAACTACATGTCTTAGCCTCAAATGCCATTTAATATTCTTTTCAAGGAGCATTTAAATCTCTTTACCTCCTAAATTAAATATCAAGGGGCTAGGTCAATTTTAATTCATAATTTAAATTTTGTCAAATCTTTGGATTAGCTACCCTATTTTTCTAGCCTCTAGTATATTTTTATCGAAAATTAACATAAATATACAGAAACTTTTTTCCCTCCTGTCATAACGTAAATATACTGATATAGTATATTCATTTCCTTCTCAATGTTTACATAATATGCAAGTTAAATTTTTTTAAATTCTAAGGAACGATGAAATAACCTTTTTGCATTTTGGGTAGTTACCCTTGCTGATTCATCAATATGTATTCCCTTCACTTCAGCTACTTTTTCAACTACCATGCGGACATATGACGAGTCATTTCTCCGGCCCCTGAAAGGTTCAGGTGTCAAATATGGGCAGTCAGTTTCAACCAATATTCTATCCATCGGCATATTCCTTAAAACCTCAACAGTCTTCTTTGCATTTTTAAAAGTAACCGGACCCCCAAATGAAATATAAAATCCAATTTGAAGTAACTCTTTCGCCATTTCCCAACTTCCGGAAAAGCAGTGAAATACCCCTCCCGCTTTAAATGGAGCTTCTTGTTTTACTATCTCCATGGTATCGTCATGTGCATCTCTATTATGTATAATGACCGGAAGCTCAAGTTCTTTAGCCAAATTCAACTGTTTAGAAAGCCAACGTCTCTGCTCTTCCCTCGGTGAATGGTCATAGTAATAGTCCAGTCCAATTTCACCTATTGCAACAACCTTCGGATGCCTGCAAAGGTCCCTTATTTTCTCCATATCATTTTCCTTCAGCTTTCCCACCTCATGGGGATGCACTCCGGCAGATGCATATACAAAATCAAACCTTTCGGCCAATTCAATACTCTTTTCAGATGTCTCAATATCCGAGCCTGCATTTAGGATATACTTTACCCCGCTCTCGTAAGCTTTAGTTATTACCTCATCAGCATCGTCTATAAACCTGTTATCATCGTAATGTGCGTGTGAATCGAAGAGTTCCATTGGTATCTCCTTTAATGTATAATATGTAGGGGCAGGTTCGTAACCTGCCCGCTTTGTATGCATTGTATCGTTTTTGGGGCGGGTTTAGAACCCGCCCCTACATAACCCTTGCTCCGGGTTCTATCTCCCCATCTAACGCAGCCAAAACCAGATTTTCGCCCTGGCTGGCTGCAAGAATCATTCCTCTGGATTCAATACCTCTCAATTTTGCAGGCTTGAGATTGGCTATCAGTATTACGTTCTTGCCAATCATGTCTTGAGCGGAATAGTGTTTTGCTATACCTGAAACCACTGTCCTTGTCTCTCCTCCGGTATCCAATTCCAGTTTAAGCAGTTTATCCGCACCCTCAACCTTCTCTGCTTTAATTACCCTTGCTACCCTAAAATCCATCCTAGCAAAGTCCTCAATTGTTATATACTGCTCTTGAGTAAGTTCTTTGTCAGACTCCTGCAAGGTGCTGGTATCTGGCTGTTTGACCTGTACCGTATTATTCTCCGGCTTTGCTTTTAACTCTATACGTGGAAATATTGCTTCTGCCTTCTTAACATTGATTCCTGAAGGCAGTAACCCCCACTGCTTTACCGAATCCCACGCTGTCAAGACACCATCCTTTATGCCTAACTGCTCCCATATCTTGCCGGGTGTCTGGGTCATAAACGGCCTTAACAGTATTGAAATTATTCTCACACTCTCAGCAAGGTTATATAAAACTGCGGCCAGTCTTTCCTTCTTATCCGGGTTCTTGCCTAAAACCCATGGCATTGTTTCATCTATATACTTATTGACCCTTGATACAGCCTTCCAGATTTCTGTCAAGGCGACGCTGAAAAGCATTTTATCCATTGCCTCTTCAACCTTCAGAGGTGTTTCCATAACAACACGCTTCAAATCACCATCAAAGTCTCCGGTTACTGTTGACTTGGGAAGTTGACCGCCAAAATATTTCTCTATCATTGCAGCAGTTCTACTTACAAGGTTCCCTAAGTCATTGGCAAGGTCTGAATTTATCCTGTTTATCAATGCTTCGTTACTAAAGTTACCGTCCGAACCAAATGGGATATCTCTCAGAAGAAAATATCTTATTGCATCCAATCCATACTTTTCAACCAAAATTCTGGGGTCTACGACATTTCCCTTGGACTTTGACATCTTGCCGCCATCAATAACCAGCCATCCATGTCCATATACCTGTTTAGGAAGCTCAAGTCCCAGAGCCATTAACATTGCAGGCCATATAATAGTATGGAATCTTATTATTTCTTTCCCGACAATATGAACATCAGCAGGCCAATACTTTTTAAATTTATCATCATTTTCATTTAAGTAACCTAGGGCTGTTATATAATTTGACAACGCATCTATCCAAACATAAATGACATGCCCTTCATCGAAGGTAACTGGAATTCCCCATGAAAATGAAGTTCTTGAAACACAGAGGTCTTCCAGACCGGGTTTAAGAAAATTATTCAGCATCTCATTCCGCCTTGAGACAGGCTGAATAAAGTCAGGATGCTCTTCAATATACTTTATAAGCCTGTCCTGATACTTCGAAAGTCTGAAAAAGTAGCTTTCTTCTCTCACCAGTTCAACATCCCTGTTGCAGTCCGGACACTTTCCGTCAGCCAGCTGTCTCTCTGTCCAGAACGCCTCGCAAGGTGTACAGTACCAACCTTCATATGTACCTTTGTATATGTCACCTTGGTCATAAAGTTTCTTGAAAATTTTTTGCACCGCACTCTTGTGTCTCTCTTCAGTAGTACGAATAAAGTCATCATTAGAAACATCCATAAGTTTCCACAGTTCCAGGATTCCTGCTACTATGTTATCAACATACTGTTTAGGGCTCATACCCTTTTCTTTGGCTATGCGTTCTATCTTCTGACCATGTTCATCCGTACCGGTCAGAAACATGACATCATATCCTCTTAATCTTTTATATCTAGCCATTGCATCTGTGGCAACAGTTGCATATGAGTGCCCTATATGCAGCTTGTCACTTGGGTAATAAATTGGTGTAGTAATATAAAAACTTTTATTGTCTGCCATTCTTATTCCTCCTGAATTGAATTGATTATTCATAATATACCCATATTTTAACCTTTTTTCAACTTATTTTTCCATTATGATATCTGAATAATTATATGAAGTAGAAAAAAATATAAGAATATATTATAATTTTATATTGAAGGAAAATATTAAAAAGGAGATACACTGTTATGAAAGAAAAAGGGCTTTCTAAGAAAAAAATTGTTTTGTTTATTGTCTTAGGTATTCTTGGATTCGTAATTATTTTTGCTGCTGGTCTTCCACTATACGGGAACTATTTGGCCTCAAAGGAGTTTCCCCAGAAAGAACAAGTTATGCTACCACCCCAACCAAACGGTCAGAAAATGTTAATTGTATATCAGCCTTCATCAAATTCAAACATTACAGAAGAGGTTGCAAATAAAATTGCTCAGGGAGCATTAGAAAAAGGAACTGAAGTCAAGTTGATGAGGCCTGGAAATGATGCTAATATTGATTTAAAAGACTTCGATATTATTGTTTTTGGCACCCCATGGTACTTTCAACCCTCAAAAAAGCTAATTGATTTTATGCAAAAGCCCGGTGATTATACTAGTAAAAAAGTGGTGTTATATATTACCTGTGGAGGTCAGGATGACCCAGAAATGTTTGAGATAATGGTTAAGCACTTAGAAGGCGCAAATATTGTAGGTAGAGAATTGTTTCACGTTGAAAAAGAGAAACACGAAGCTATTTTTAAAAATGCTTCAGATTTAGGTAAAAAGATAGGAGAAAGATGATAACTAGCTATACTAAGTATACAACATTACCAAACATGATAACCTTGTCGAGAGTATTCCTTATACCGTTTTTTTTAGTATTTTCGTACAAGGGACTAACATCAGATTTTCCGGCCATATATTTTGCTATCAACATAGCTCTGCTTGTGTTTGTGTTAATTAGAGTAACCGATTTTTTAGATGGCTGGATTGCACGTTTAACAAACAGTGTTACACCTTTGGGAAGCTATCTTGACGTATGGACAGACTTTTTATTCGTGCTATGCTCTTACATAATGCTGAATTTTTTGAACATTATACCATTCTGGTTAACTGCATTGGCTATATATAAGTTTTTTGAGTTTCTCATATTATCCGAGATTATCAAGAAGCACTTAGCTATATGCGGTGCTAAAAGTGATGTGGTTCTTTATTATGATATACCCGGAAGAATTGCCAGTACATTTTTTTACTCATTACCATGTTTAATCCTGGTTTTTAATCTTCTACTCATAGACATTGGCACCTTTAGTATTCTTTATTATGGATTACTCCTTATTACGGTGTTTTCTTCAGCAATTAAATTCTTTAATGTTAAACATATGATAAACAAAGAAAATAATTGTCATGAAATGCCGAATGATACAAGCTGTAAAGAGATTTTATAAATTTATTCACAGTAATTTATTAAATAAACTTGAGTTGTATAATAAAGCGCAGCATAAGTTCTATAACCCTTGTTGCGCTTTATTAATTGTATGAAAAATAATACAAATATTAGAAGTGATAATAGTCCTGAAATTACTATAATAATCTTCATTCTGTTTCTCCTAATTAATCAGAAGTTGCAGTCAACTCTATTATGAACTCAGTTCCTTTTCCTACCTCAGAAGTAACACTAATATTCCCCTTATGTCCCTCTATAATGTTATAAACTATCGAAAGGCCTAGTCCGGTACCAACTCCTACTCCTTTGGTTGTAAAACCCGGATCAAATATTTTATCTACATGCTCAGGCTTTATACCTGTGCCATTGTCCTTTATTTTTATATAAATCTTATTATTTTCACAATATGTTTTTATCCATATTGTTCCCTTCTCTTTAATTGCATCAATTGCGTTTGCGAAAATATTCATGAATACCTGATTAAGCTGGTTAGGATAGCACTTGATTTTAGGTATATCACTAAATTCTTTAACCAATTCCACCTTGTTCTTGAGTCTATGGTTTAAGATTATTAGAGTATCCTCAATTCCTTCATAAATATCCGCTTCCTTGAAGTCAGCTTCGTCCAGTCTAGCGAAGCTTCTTAAGCTTCTCACAATCTTCACTATTCTCTCACAAGCCATAGAATTAATATGGTTAACCGATTCGATATTATGAATAATCTGTTTAATTTCATTATCTTCACTACTTTTTTTCTCCAGCTTTCTAGTTATTGATTCATAGATACTTAAATTACTGGATATTGCGCCTAGAGGATTATTAATCTCATGTGCCACTCCTGCAACAAGCATTCCTAAAGAAGCCATTTTTTCATGCTGAACAAGCTTGGTCTGAGTCTGCTTTAAATCTTTATATGCAGAATTAAGCTGTTCATTGGTCTTTATCAGCATTTCATTTAAATAAGTCAGTTCTTCCTGCTGTGCATTAAGTTCCTCATTCGTTTCCCTTAGCTGCTCAGCCATCTGTGTTTTTTCTGCTATCTTGGACTCAAGTGAATTTTTTAATATGTTTAATGTTGTAATCATTTTATTGAATGCCAGTATGGTCTCTTCAGCTTCCTTGTACTCAAAAATATTTGGCTTTCCTTTCTCTATCTGGATAGACAGGTCACCAGATGACCCTCTGGCTGCCAAGTCTCTAATCTTGCGAATTGGTTTGGTAACTCCTCTTGAAAAGAATGGAGCAAATAATAATACTACTATGAAGTTAATAATCATAATAATAAATACATCCATTAAATTTTTATCAACATTGTAAATAATTTCTTTGAATGTTTGCTCGCTGATTACATACCATCCGGTTGATTCTACCTGAGTATAGCTGCCTACAGTATTCTCCCCTTTATCATTCTCATATTTCAGGTCCATGTTTTTAATGGTCTGCAGGTATTTGTTAAAATTCTCATATATCTTATCCTTTAACGGTTTAGTCATACTATTATCGGTAGTAAATATGTAATAACCTTTTTCATCTATCAGTGAAATCTTTATAGTTCTTTCAGGCCTGTCAGGATTCCTGATTGAACCATAAGCTTTTTGTAGTTCTGACAAGCTGTATTTTATTCCCATAACATACTGTTCGTTATTAATTTTTATACATTTTGAGAGAAAAATCACTGGCACTCCCTGCTCCAAAGAAAGGTTCGATAATACAGGCTCCTGCCCTAGGTTAACGTCAACCATGCCAGAGTCAAATCCACCTTCTTTGGATTGGTCGGTAGATACTACCACGCTTTTGAATTTTCCTAAGATAAATAGTTCTTTGTATACTGGTGACGAGTTTTTTACCTTTAAGAGTATATTCCTCAATTTATTTATATTTTCTTCCTCTTCATTTGAATTTTGCAAACTATTTAGCATGTGAATGTTATTTTCAATAAAAAAAATGTCACTTTTTCTTTGCTCCAGCCAGCTATCAACAAAAACAGCCTGGCTTCGTGCTATGGATTCCAGGCGTTGTTTTGAATTATCAATTATTAAAAAATGAAAATGATGAACTAGGGGCCAGAGTAAAGCAACAGCCGGAACATAAGTGAATGTAAGCAGCATGGCAATTAATTTGAGGTTAAACCTCTTAAAAATATAAATAAAAAGCAACCCTATTATAAGTAAACCTATAACCATTAAAATAGGCATACTCTGATAAAACCCGATAACTGCTATTGCCGAACCAAATAGAAAAATTAATAAGCTTATGACAATTCTTAATATATATTTATTTAATGGCGGAATTTGCAAATTAAGAGATAGCTTTTCCAGAATTCGCATAGTCTTTTTAACCTTTATATTCATTATTTTACTTAGGAATGACAAAATAATAAATTCCCATTTTAAAATCGGTTATTTTTCGTCATTCCTTAATTCTATTTTATCACTTATGAGTAAATAGTCAACTTAAAACAGCAGCAAACTCCAAGTATGGTTAATTTTTACTGGAAATAGTATAAGAGCTTATCCGTGAATAATATTTACTTATATATAATCTTTCTGCAAATTTTAACTATATATAGGCTCTCCTTGATCGCTTGCATACTCCTTGAACACATCCATCAATTTCCTGGTAATCTTGCCTGCTACCCCATCGCCAATTACTCTTCCATCAACCTCAGTAACACCAATAACCTCTGCTGCCGTACCGGTAAAGAAACATTCATCAGCATTATACAGGTTAAACAGGGTAAATTCTTTCTCTATAACCTTATATCCCATCTTCTCAGCAAGCTCAATTGCGACTGCCCTTGTTATTCCATCAAGAGCTCCTACATATATCGGAGGGGTATAAATTACATTATCTTTTATTATAAAAATATTATCTCCGGTACATTCGCAAACTACTCCCATTGTGTTCAGCATTATAGCTTCCGGGACGCCGGCCCGGTTGGCTTCAATCTTAGCCAGTATATTATTCAGGTAATTTAACGATTTTATCTGCGGATCCAGTGACGCCGGATTATTTCTTCTGGTAGAAGCAGTAATAACCTTCATTCCCTTTTCATACATTTCAGCAGGATATAATACTATTGAATCTGCTATAATAACCACGCTTGCCTTGGGACATTTGGCTGGACTCAAGCCCAGATCACCTATTCCTCTTGATACAATGAGCCTTATATACCCATCCTTTATATTATTCTTCCTGCATGTTTCCAATAGAGCTTCGGTCATTTCAGTCTTGCTAAGAGGAATGTTAAGGTCAATAGCCTTGGCGCCTTGATAAAGTCTATCAATATGCTCTTTGCATTTAAATATCCGGCCATTGTAAGCCCGTATGCCTTCAAATATACCATCCCCATAAAGAAAACCATGATCAAAAACTGAAACCTTAGCCTCGGATTTATTATAATAATCTCCATCAATGTAAATTAGTCTTTCTTCCATATTGGACACCCTCTCTATTTTTGTATATTTTACTATTTTAAAGCTTATTGTGTCTAGAGTTTATGCAAAATACAAACTACATTTGCTACCGCATATTCATGACAGTGGGATAAGCTTAGATTCAATGTTTTAATTCCTAAATCTTCAGCGGTTTTCTTCGCCTGCCCGTATAGTTTTACCATAGGTTTACCATTATCATCTTTAACAACTTCTATGTCGGTCCACCACACACCTTTGGCAAAACCTAAGCCTAATGCCTTAGCTGCTGCTTCTTTGGCAGCAAATCTTGCCGCATAATGCTGAAATTTGGCTGCTGACCTTGCTTCGCAGTATTCTATTTCGGCGGGGGTAAATACTTTGCTTAGAAACTTCTCATTACTATCATCAATTGCTTTCTTTATCCTCATAATTTCAATAATGTCGATGCCGCAGGATAATTCCAAACTTTTTCAACTCCCTATTATACTAGAACAGCTTGAAGAAATCCTCATACGATGTAAAATCCCGATCTATTTTATACCTGCGTATGGCAATTTCACCACTGATCTTTTCCCTGATATCATTCTCAATGTCATCGTTGTGGTTATTATTTATAATAAATATATTGTTAGGTGAAATAGGATATAAATTCTTATAAATTTTACTCAAGACTTCATAATACGGTCTCCGGGTAAATGGAAACCTCTCATTCAACAATATATCAATTACTTCTAAATCCAGCTTAAATTTTCTTGCATCCTCAATTGCTTTTTTAAGATCCATCTTAAAGTACTCAACATAATTGGGCACCAATGTCCTCGCCTGCTCCTCAAGCTTATCGAAGCTTGCCATTATTGGTGCAATATGATTTGAGATTGTCTGCACTATAACCCTGTTTTCCTCATCGGTTATCAATGTATCCTTATATTTAAACACAATAACCGCACCATAAGTCTCACTACTATCTAAATCTTCGATAGTGATAGGTGATATTACTATTCCGGAAAAATCCCCTACATCTTGTAATAAGTCATCCTTAATGTACGCCTTTACCGCTCTTCTTTCACCTTCATAAATTAAATCTCCTTCTAATACCCTTTTCCACTCTTTTGTAACCTTTAACTTCCTTTTCTTAGTTTTAAATCCCAGTGTATCCAAGATGATAAAGCTGTTATTTTCTCTATCATACCTGGCCACCAGAGCCTTTTCAGCCTTAAAGGCAATACCCAGGGTCTTTAGAACAAGTTCTATCATGATATTTAATGACTTTGAACTGTTAATATTTTTCATCAAATTATTCAGCATAACCAACTTCTCGAACTTCCTGTTTATCAGGTCTCTTTGCTCATTTACCTTTTCAAAAAGCTCTGCATTAGATATTGCTATATATGTTGATGTTGCAAGGCTCTCAATAAGCTCGAATATGCTGTTTTTATACTCCTGCGCCGTAACACTTGTTCCCAGGGTGACAACACCTAATAATTCATTCTTTCTGAGCAGAAGTACAAAATACTTTGCCTTAAGCTTTGTTTTCATTTCTTCCAAATCAGGAAATATACTTTTAAGGTACTCCATATCGCTTTCATTATCAACATTAAGAATAATTCTGTAAGGCTCTATCTGGGCACGGCTATTATATCTAACAACCATCCCTATCTTCTCATTTACATCGAATACATTTCTATAAGACTTCAGGATAAATGAAGCACTATGTTTATCATAGAGGATAAAGCTTGTTACAGAACTCTGTGTAAGTTCAGAAAATACATCAACTGCAAGACTATATAACTTATATATATCAAGTTCACTTAACAGCACCTTTGAAGACTGGTTTATAGCAAATAAGTTAAATACCTTTTCGTCAAGTTCACTATTAATCTTTTGGATTTCCTCATAAGTTTTATAATTCTCAAGTGCATTATTAAAAAGCCTCATCAAGGCCTCGGCCAATGTATAGTTATCTCTATCATAGTCTCCCTCAATCTTGCTGCCTATAAAAATAAACCCAAATAGATCATTTTCAATGATTAAGGGGACAACAATCTTTACTCCCATTTGGTCGATAATCTTTCCATCGAAGTACTTTTTGCTTGTATCATTGTAAAGAAGTCCGCCATGATATATGGGCAGATCGCTTAACTGCTGCGTATAGTCTATCTCACTTATACTTTTGGAGTATCCTTTATGCCTCTTAAGTATGTACTTATCTCCATGTTGAACATATATTGCCGACTTCTCAACCGTCAGGAGTTCACTGATACAATCCATACATGTGTATACTACCTGCTCAAAATTCAACTTCTGGGAAAAGAGTTCTATTGCCTGGATTAGACCTACATACCAAAATAATTTACTATTAACTTCTCCAGCATTTCTTTGCTTCCTAACCCTATCTAAAATCTCTCTATATTCCAATCCGAACCCCTCCTTAAAGTTGTTTTATCTCGCCATCAGCATAATAAAACGTAGTACTTAGGATTATCTTATTAAGTTCTTTAAACATGTTCTTTATACCCATTACCGTATTAGGGTAAGCTCTTTTCAAGATCGCTATCTCGCCTTCACCATGTGCACGTAAATAGCTCACTAAAGCCTTCTTTTCATTTTCCAGATTAGCCATATCATCTTTCATCTTAGAGTATTTTTCCTTTAAGACCGTATACTCATCTAATTGTTTTCTACTTAAACTTATGGTTGGAATACTAGCATAGATTGATACTTCTTGTTTTAACTTGTAAAGCTGGTCTTTTACGACATTTACCTCGTTTACAGTTCTATCAAGCCTATCTTTTAGTGCAGTTCTGTTAAAGCCTGCAACAGAAATTACAGTTTTCTTCTCTGCCGCTGAACCAATAGTTGACGATACAACCCTTATCTCCGCGTTTATATTACCCCCTATTATTTGTCCCTTGGGTGAATCAATAATAACTTCTTTTGCAGTTATATTACTATTTAGACAGTAAAATCCCACATGAATTGAACCTTCACAAAATATTATGGCATCAGATATAAACTTGGTATAAATATTCTTCTTGGAACGGATTACAGCTTTATTCTTTCCTGCAATTCCTCCCCTGATAAAGATATTTCCTCCCTTGCTCTGAATTTCTTTAACACTTCCAATTCCATAATCCCCTCTTATTTCAATATCCTTATCAGCATAAATCGAAAAGTTATCTGCAACTGAACCTTTTACAGTCAGAAAACCATCAAAATTAATATTCCCTGTACTAAAATCTACATCTCCTTCAACCTCTAAGTGATTTGACACTGAAATTTTCTCACCCTCAAAATGCACAGCACCACTTCTTAAGGCTCTTAATACTACTTTCCCATTTTCTTCTACCTCTTCCACTGAAGCCTTATCGTATGCAAGTGGATAATTCTTTCCCGGCATGGGAAGAATTACATTTCCTTTTACCGATTTTCCAGGTATACCTGGAGTAGCATTAATCCTCTCTCCAAGCCAGTCTCCCTTCTCAACCTTATTTATCAGATTGAGCTCATAATGGTCAACATTTCCGTCTTCCCTTATCTCCGGCTTAATTTCTCTTATCTCATATATTCTGGTTTCTGAGTCATTTCCGTTTTCAGGCGGTTCACCTTCCGCTATTAATATCTTCCTATCATTGCATAGTTCATTCAGCAGTCCAGACTGCATTACACCGTAGACAATACCGTTATTTCTTAAGACATCCAGTATTTCTTTGATGGTGTGTGTCCGTGTCTCACCTGTCAGTTCAAAATCCATAACATTTAAAGTAATATAAGCTTTAAGCTCGTCCGCACTTAGCTCGACATGAACCCTCTCTTTTAATTCGCCGAACTTTATCAAGGTGCTGGGGGAATTCTGAATAATATTTCTTACTGCGAGGAAATTAGTAACCTTGATATACGGGTGTTTGGAAAGAATCTTATTAATAGACTCCAGGTCGATACCCCTCTTGTATGACTCAATAAGGAAGTCATTATCTTTTCTCACGATCTTCACAAAGTCTGACGAAAAAATTACTTGTTCCATACCAATCTCCTCACAATTTCTTCCCCTTCTGTATTCCCCTTTTGTTCTTCTTATGTTCATATAATGCATTATCTAAAGCAGTTGCTTCATTTATAGTATTTTCTATATCTTCTACTACTTCATCTGATTGAGTTTCAGCAAAATACTGCTGCTTTAATAGAAGCATAGTACTTTCGATAACGTTTAGTTTAGCCCCCATCTTCTCAACATCCTGTCTCTCCTCTCTTAATCTTTGAAGCAGTCTTTCATCAGTCTCTATAGCCTGTCTAAGGTCATCAGCATAATGAGAATTGGATGACATATTAAGCTTACGCCTGTTATTTTGTATTTTCATATCTAAATTGCTTAAATTTGATACACTAACGTCTGAGAACCTGGATGCATAACCTTCCATTAGTCTGAAATAAATATCAGCCAGTTCCATAGCTTTAAATACAATTCTTTCTTTAATATTGGAACGTTCATGCATAAAAAACGCATTAAAAATTTCGTCTTTTATACATGCTACCTTATTTACCCTAGCCTCTAAATCAACCTGGCTGGCTATACCCAATATTGATGATACTTTACCAATAATCCTTGATGCAAAATCCTTACTGACTTTTCTCTTAACACTATAGAGTGAATTCATGCAAGCATGATTTAACCGGCGCAGCTTCTTAATGGATTGCATCCTGTTAAAATTCTGCCGGAATTTAGGGCTATATGCTTTTTGTAATACCAAAGCAAAATATACAGCAAACCCTACAAAAAAAAGCGGCATCCATCCTGTAAACGAATATAGAATGAGAACTACCGCAAGTAATCCCAGGTTTCTTATATGCATCAAGGACCTAAAAAACATTTTCACGGTCATAGGTCTTCACCTTTAATTTTTATCGAGTATTTGCCTTATTCTCATTCCTCTCTTTTACCTCAAGAGCTTCATTCTTCTCTTTTACCTCAAAATTCCCATTCTTCTCTTTAACTTCAAAACCCTCTGAACCTGAAAGCAAGGCTTCAGCTCTAGCCTTAGCCCTCTCTCTGGCAGAGTCGAGATCAAGTTTCTTCATCTTAATTTCTGTATTGTCTGCATTGAGCGAACTTATTGCATTGGCTCTGGCAGTTTTTTTGTTTACAATCTCTCTAGCCCTGTCAAGCTGTTCATTAATTTGGCCCATTTTGTTCCCCTTGCCAACGTACTTGGCATTAATTGAATTTATATTCTCTTTTAATTGAGCCATCTTAGCCTGTGATTTCAATGCCCTTATATCGTTTAGTTTCTGACTCATCTCAGACTCGAATATCTTAAAGTCTTCCCTTATTCTTGTTACTTCTTCCATCGCATTATCGTAGGTTGCTTTATGTGTATCATAGGTTGCCTGCAATTCTTCCTCCTGCATAAGAAGCTCTACAAGAATATCTTTTTCTCCCTGATTCTTGGCAGCTTCCATCCTGGACTTAACAGCCTGGAGATTTTTCTCAGCTGTCTTAAGTTCAATCTTTATCATCTCGGCATTGGTCTGTATCTCAATAATTTGTTCCTCTGCCTCTTTTCTTGCCTTCTCAATCTGGTTTTTTGCATCTGCAAACAAGGCATCCGGATTTGCTTTCTCCAGATCTTCAACAAATAGTCCGAAAAAACCTCTGATTAAACTTGCAATTCTACTAAATAAGCCCATTGACTTAAACCTCCTAATATATTGTCTGTTAATTTAATTGTATGTGATATCTAAAATATTTTCAACTTATTTCTTTTTATTCCAGCAGTGATCTATCCTCCAGATACTTATGATACTTTTCAGGTATAAGATCCTTGTCGTCACTCTCTTTGAGAGCAAGTATTGTCATTATTTCAACCTGCTGAGTGCTTGGTCTGCATCTTGCAATTGCCTCGTCAAGCAGCTGTCCTGTAATCACTTCACCCTCCACAGCATCTTCATTGGCTAATTCATAAGCTTTTCTTACAACCAGTTCGATCTCGGCGCCGGTAAAGTTTTCAGTCTTCTCAGCATAAGACGTGAAGTCTGTAATATCTGTATCAAATTTATATTTCTTCATCATTATTTTAAAAACCAAGGCCCTTTCTATGGTATCCGGAAGCAGGATGGGAATCTTCTTATCAAATCTTCCTGCTCTCTTTAATGCCGCGTCAAGAAGATCAGGCCTGTTGGTTGCAGCTATAAATATAACTTTTCCCCTATTTGCGGTATTAGAAGTGAACTGTAGAAATTCGCTGAATATGTTTCTGCTGACACCACTGTCGCTGTCGTCGCCTCTCCTAAAGGCTGTATCTATTTCGTCTACAAAGACTATGACCGGCTGCTGTGATTGAGCGCCTAACAGGCACTTCTTAAAATTCTTTTCACTTTCTCCGACATACTGTCCAAGGATTCTTGACATATCAATCTTGACACAGTTAAATCCACTTTCTCTGGCTAAAGCGTTAACAAGTAATGTCTTGCCTGTGCCGGAAGGTCCGCAGAGCAGTATCCCCATGGGAACCCTTCTTAAATCATCTTTTTTGATGGGCTGCAGTACATTCTTAATAAGATAATTCTTAGCCCTATCCATACCACCTATATCCTCAAATCCTATCTCCGGATAGATGAACTCCAATACATCTCCATACTCCTTTTTCAAGACCGAATGTTTCTTTTCTTTTATAAAGTCAAAGGTTATCGGAACATCTTCGGCTTCAGCCTTAAGCTTGATGTCCTTAATTGCCTTTTTGGATAGTCCGGACGAAAGCTTGGCAAATTCGTCGGTGTTTAACTCCATTTTAATGTTCTTTTCTTTTATCAGGAATTCTAAATAATCTTTCCGCTCTACCTCGGATGGCAGACCTACCATTATGGGCTCAACCTTGTACGAAGATCTGAGAATCTCCCTGTTTATATCGGCTAGATTATCACAGGTTAAGAAGATTGTGCTCCCTACGGAAGATATTTTACCGTTTACCGACCATTCATCCAGCCAGATTAAAGCTGTCCTTTCTTCCATTGACATGCTTGCAATATCAGAGGCAGGAATTATTTTTTCAGCGTGATTTACAAAGAAAGCCGTCTTTATATTCTTTAAAGCATTATCTACCATGGGAAATATTCTGGACGGAAGTGCATAAGTAATGTTTGCAGTATCAGTGTTATTGATTTTTGCGAATTCCCTGGACATACCAGAGTCTAAAAAACGCAAACCCGAAGAAATATCATAGAACGCCACTATGCCGAAATTTCTTTGTTTTATAAATTCATCGTATAGGTATTTATCAATCAACCTTGTATTGTCTACCATATCCCGGACATTGAAATGAAGAATAAACTCATGGGAAATGCCGGCTTTATACTTGCTTAAAAATTCCTCAAACCACATTGTGACCACCCTCTTATACATTTATAACTTAATTATAAACCTAATCAGTTAAACTTCAATGATAAACTCTACCATCTTAAGGAAGGATGAAACAATAAATTGCAAAAACTATCTCGCTTTAAAATCGGGTTTTATTATTTCATCATTCCTAACCAATCTTAATTATTACAAAGGTTATGTCATCTCTTTGCTGATTTTCTTTTCCATCGCTATGCCGTCAAGCATTATTCTGGATTTTTCCCTGATTTCCATTATATCCTTCGCTTTATTAATAGGAAACATCAAGACATTAATTATACTTTGCAAGAATGTAAAACCTGCAAAATGGTTATTATAATAACATCAATTCAGAAGGAATTAAGGAGGAAGGGTCTATGCAAACTGCCGAATTCAATCTCCCCGGCATGACATGTGAATCTTGTGCTACAAAAATTGAAAGTGCCGTAAGACATGCAGGAGCCAATGATATTAATTTTGATTTCAAAACACGTAATGTAACAATTACATTCGATGAACAGAAGACCAGTCAGGAACAGCTGAAAAGTGTTATCAGGAATACCGGATATGATGTAGTGTAGTTGAGACAGGGGGACGGTTCTTTTGTCTTATTTTTGTGAGACAAAAGACCGTCCCCCTGTCTCAAGCACGCCATCGCAGAACAGGCTTCCTCGCCGCCTGGGTTTCATTCAGCCTCCTCACAGGTGTCTTGTAAGGTGCCTCCCTTAATACTTCCGGTTTTTCCAGAGCTTCTTGAGCAATTTCATTCATAATTTCAACAAATCTGTCCAGAGTTTCCTTACTTTCAGTCTCGGTAGGTTCAATCATAAGGGCATCCTTTACTATTAGAGGAAAATATATCGTAGGCGGATGTATACCCCAGTCCAGCATCCTCTTTGCTGCATCAAGCGTAGTTACTTCCCCACCTTTGTCTTTAAGTCCGGACAGCACGAATTCATGCTTGCAATGCCTGTTATAAGCAAGGTTATACTTTGCCTCAAGCTTTCTCATTAAATAATTAGCATTTAATACTGCTATTTCGCTTGCAGCTTTAAGTCCATCAGCTCCCATCGAAAGGATATAGGCATAGGCTTTAAGTATTACCCCAAAGTTTCCATAGAAGGATTTTACTTTCCCTATTGACTGCGGTCTATCATAATCCAGATAAAATCTGACCTCTGACTTCTGACCTCCAGCCTCTGAATTGAGAAAGTTTACTTTCTCAATTATTGGTACCGGCAAAAACGGCTCCAAATGTTTTTTTACCCCTACCGGTCCACTCCCGGGACCGCCGCCGCCGTGCGGCGTAGAAAATGTTTTATGGAGGTTGAGGTGCACTACATCGAATCCCATATCACCGGGTCTGGTAATGCCCATTATTGCATTCAGGTTGGCACCATCATAATACAGTGAACCTCCTGCATCATGAACTATCTTACTGATTTCAACGATATTTTCATCAAATAACCCAAGTGTATTAGGGTTGGTAAGCATTAATCCAGCAGTATCATCTCCTGCAATTTCCTTTAGACTCCGGATATCTACACCGCCGTGCGAGTCTGATTTCACCTCTATTACTTTGTATCCAGCCATTGATGCCGTGGCCGGATTGGTGCCATGTGCCGAATCCGGTATGATTATCTTATCCCTCTTTGTATCGCCCCTGGACTCATGATATGCCTTTATTATCATTATGCCGGTAAGCTCTCCATGTGCGCCCGCAGCAGGCTGTAGGGACATTCTATCCATTCCTGTTATTTCACTTAGGTACTTATCCATATTGTATAAAACTTCAAGGCTTCCCTGAGACAGCATCTCCGGACTATAAGGATGCAGGCCGGCAAAACCCTCGAGCTGAGCAATATCTTCATTGACTTTTGGATTGTACTTCATGGTACAAGAACCAAGCGGATAAAAACCCGAGTCGACTCCGTGATTCCTTCTTGACAGAGCAGTAAAATGTCTCACTGTATCTACTTCACTAACCTGAGGCAGTAAAGGCCCTTCTTGTCTTAAATACTCTTCTGGTATATCTATCCTCTGTTCCGGTACATCACTTTTAGGAAGTGACACTCCTTGTTTCCCTTCCTTGCTGAGTTCAAATATCAATTCCATTGTATCCCCTCCTCTCACCGGACAAGAATATCAACTAAAGCATCTATGTTTTCTTTGGTATTTACCTCTGTAACACAGAATAAAAGATGGTCTTTCAGTTCAGTGTAGTCATTTTCGAGGATGTATCCGCCAATTATCTTATTCTCTAAGAGTATCCGGTTTAGCTCATCAGAAGGTATACTTGACTTTATTACAAACTCTCTGAAGAAAGGCTTGCTGAAAGGCAGGCTGAAACCGGAAATACCGGCAATTCTATTTGCAGCATAATAAGACTTTTGTGAACAAAGGGTAGCCAAATCCTTGAGTCCTTTCTTTCCAGCCACACTAAGATATACGGCAGCAGTAAGGGCATTTAGCGCCTGATTCGAACATATATTGGACGTGGCTTTTTCACGCCTTATATGCTGCTCCCTTGCCTGCAGAGTCAATACAAATCCTCTTTTACTGTCCTTATCAATGGTTTCTCCTACAATCCTCCCCGGCAGTCTCCTGATGTATTTGTCTCTGGCAGCCATAAAGCCTACATAGGGCCCTCCAAAACTGACAGGATTGCCTAATGGCTGCCCGTCTCCAACAGTAATATCTGCTCCCAGTTCAGCCGGAGCTTTGAATATACCAAGTGATATGGGCTCTGTACTCATTATTGCAAGCGAATCATAAGAACGGACAATATCGAACAAATCCCGGCATGGTTCAATACAGCCAAAGAAATTAGGGCTTTGCACAACTAAGGCGGCAGTCTCCCTGTCAAGCTTTGTCTTTAAATCAGACCTATCAGTTAATCCTTCTTTATAGTTTACTTCAACCACATCTATCCCTGCAACCCGGCAATAAGTTTTAATAACCTTCCTGGTCTCAGGGTTTACAGTCAGAGAAACCAGAATTTTGTTTCTACCTGTAATATCGGCTGCCATAAAAGCTGCTTCTGCTGCCGCTGTAGCGCCATCATAAACTGAAGCATTAGAAACATCCATCCCTGTTAACTCACAAATCATTGTCTGGTACTCAAAAATAGCCTGCAGCATACCTTGGCTTATCTCCGGCTGATAGGGGGTATACGCAGTATAGAATTCAGACCTGGATATTATATGGTTTACAACTGATGGTATAAAATGTTTGTATGCCCCTGCTCCTCTAAAACTTATGTAATCTGTTTGATTTTTCTTACCCAAGTCATTGAAATAGTTCTTCAGTTCCATCTCGGACATGGATTCCGGCAAATCAAGTTCTCTTTTAAGTCTTACACTTTCAGGAATATCTGAAAATAGTTCTTCAATGGTACTAACTCCGATTTGCGCCAGCATCTCTTTTTTATCATTTTCGGTAATAGGAATGTAGGAAAACATAATTACCTCCTAGCCCTCTTGCGAGCAGAATTCCTGATATTGCTCCGGCGATAATAACTGCTCTATTTCACCCTGGTCAGCAATCTCTAAAACCGCTATCCAGCTATCATACGGAACCTCGTTTATTTTTTCAGGTGCATCTATCAGTTCCTTATTCACTTCAATAACCGTTCCACTAAGCGGACAGTAAACATCAGAAACTGCTTTAACCGACTCCACTACACCCAAGGCCTCTCCTGCCTTGATAGTTTTCCCCTTTTCCGGCATCTCAACAAATACAATATCTCCAAGAGAATGCTGAGCATAATCGGTAATACCAATGTATACCTTCTGTCCCTCAGTTCTAACCCATTCATGATCTCTTGTATACTTTAGATTTGACGGTATGTTCATACTAACACACATTCCTTTCGCTCTATTTCAATTTATATACCCTTTGAGCATTTTTATAGAACACTAATTCCCTATCTTCAGGTGAAAATACCTCCTCCACCACCCTGACATATAAATCAATCTCACTCAATACCGTATCTTTGCCCATAAAGTCAGTCCCAAACATTATCTGCGGTACTATCCCCGGATAATATTTCAGTATTTTCTTTAGATCATCCTTATATACCTCAAAACACTCCTCCGTATCAATAACACCTGAGATATCAGTAAATACATTGTTATTCTTGTTAACAACCATTGCTGCCTCAAACATATACGGGAATCCAAAATGGGATATAACAAATCTCGTTTCGTTAAATCTGGTTGCTGCTTCGTCAACATACACAGGATTTGTATATTGCAGCAAAGCCTCACTATTTTTATATTCATACAACGCACCTGAATGAAAAATAACAGGAATATTAAATTCTCTTGCAAAATTGTAGACAGGTAATACCCTTTCATGGTAAGGATAGAAATGCTGGTACCCTGGATAAAGCTTAAGACCTTTAATCTTTTCTGTCTTCTCCATTTTCTCTCTTAAGCTGTCCAATTGTGCTAATATATTAGTATTGAAATCAATACATTCAATAGAATACAAGTTGTCATGCTTATCAATAAACTCATCAAATCCTTCATCACTATTGTCAAAAACTCCTCCACAAAAGCCCTTAAAAATACGAATACACAGCATTTTATCAACTTGACGCTTCTCTAAATATTCTCTTAGTATGTTTTCATTTAAGATGTGTGTGTGGCAATCAATTATCACAATAATTGCCTCCTGTAGAATGGGATTTCTACTACTTTAGCTTTGACAGCCTTTCCCCTGATTTCTACCTCAACTCCTTGTCCTATAAAAATATTAGTCCTGAGTGCTGAGTCCTGAGTGCTGAGTTTTGTTTGGAGTATTGCTAATGCAAGGTTCTTCTGCAGTGTTGGACAGTACGAACCTGATGTTACAGTTCCGATTTTTTGACCCTCTACTAACACTGGATAACCGTTTCTGGGTATACCCCTTTCTACCATTTCTAAACCAAAAAGCTTTCTTTGCACGCCGTGCTGCTCTTGATCCACAAGCCCTGATTTGCCTATAAAATCTCCCTTGTCCAGCTTAACATAGTTGCCCAGCCCAGCTTCCAGGGGTGATATATCATCCGATAATTCGTGTCCATAGAGGGGCATGCATGCCTCAAGCCTCAATGTGTCTCTTGCACCCAACCCGACAGGACATATGCCATATTCTTCTCCGGCCTCCATTATTGATTCCCATAGAGCAGCTGCATTATCATGAGAACAGTAAATCTCAAAACCATCTTCTCCGGTATAACCTGTGCGAGAAGTGATGGTTTTGATATTTTGGAGGGTGATTTCAGCAAATTTAAAAACTTTTAACCCCGTAAGATCAAACTCCGTGAGAGCTTGAAGAAAGGTTTCAGCTTTAGGACCTTGAAGTGCTATCTGGCCATAAAAATCGGATACATTGTTGATNNCAAAACCATCTTCTCCGGTATATCCGGTTCTGGACAAGACACACTTATGCCCATTAATAACTACATTTTTCTCAAAGGAGTAGTACCTCATTTTATCCATGTCAATCGAAGCAAGCTTCTTTAAAACCGCCTCGGAGCATGGCCCCTGTATGGCCAACTGGCCGGTTGCCCGGGATATATCTTTAACATTTACATTGTGCTGATGATGAAACCTTATCCAACCCAAGTCCTTATCAATATTAGCTGCATTTACTACCAGCATATATTCCTCATTATCAAATCTGTATACTAGTATATCGTCTATTACTCCGCCATTGTAGTTACATATATGGGCATATCTTACCCCGCCATTCTTAAGAGCAGCAATTTCGTTAGCCAGCAAGTAATCCAGATACTCTGTGCTTCCCTTACCGGATATTAGAATCTCACCCATATGAGACACATCAAATACCCCTACCCTGGTCCTGACAGTCTGATGCTCCTCAATAATACCGGAAAACTGTACCGGTAAAGCCCACCCGGCAAAGTCAATGACCTTGGCCCCGTAATCCTTGTATATATTATATAACGGAGTCTTTAGTAAATATTCCAATATATTTCCTCCTACCTTCCTATTCCTGCAGCTGAATATTGCTTAAACTTATCCAAAAAATCAATGAAAAACTCTTTCTCAGAAACAACATCAGATAATTTGTTATAAAATCCTCTCTCAGGACGGGTTCTTCTGCTGTTATAATACCTATTTGCAATTCTCCAAAATTTTTGGGGATATTCCATTAACCCAACAATTATATCTATTTCATCCTGGTCTAATTTATTGATTGTATCATACCAGTTAATAACACTCATTGCAACCTCCACATTCCAGTTGCATTCACTCATGATCTTTCTTAAAAAGCTCACTATATCATAGACTTTTATCTCATGACAGCAGTAATCAAAATTAACAATATGAATCCTACTCTCTTTACTAAAGATCAGGTTGTGGTATGAATAATCGCGATGACATAGCTCGCCATTTTTTTGGGCTTTTTGGATAAGCCTTTCGTATACCGGGGAATCTATAGCCTTTAAGGAGTTCAGACTCTTTTCTATAAAAAAATCAACATTCTCCATGTATAAGTAATCAAACCTATCCTTACCTTTTTTGGCTATCTTCTTTAATTTTAATAACTCTTCACTTCGCTTCCTTAGTGTAATTGGCAGCCTGCCGAGTTCACTTCTTATCTTAGTACCATCAGATGCAATAAATCCTAAAGCATGGTGGTGAAATTTAGCCAGTATCTCAACAGCTGTTTTAACATCAGTTATGCTGTCAAAGTCACATTCCCGTCCGTCTATCCAATCTGTTAGAACGAAAATTTCATTATTATATATAGTATACGGATTCCCTTCCGGTGTTTTTAAGAATCTATCAACAAATGAAAATCCATTCTTAACCAGATACTCTTTTACCTCGTAGATAAACATAAGCCTTTCTATCCCATAATTAGCCTTTTTTATACATTTGACACCTTGTTCGCATTGAATTTTAGCTGCTTCCTTGAAAATACTGCATTGACCATTGATCCCAAATTGTCTGGCTGTGTATTGTGCTTCTGATATGTTCATATACATCCCCCCGTCTTTATTGTATGCGGGATATTTAGGAAAAATGTGATGAGTATTATTTAGAGCTTATCCGCAAATAATTGTACTGCTCATTGACTGCTGATTTTCCAAAATACTTCGTTGTTGTCAGTTGCAATAAAGCAATTATTGCGCTTTCCTCCGCCTTGTATTTTGAAAAATCATCTAGCCACTTAGCAGCACCCTTATTCACGGATAAGCTCTTAGTATGTTTTCACAAGATAGGTATTCCTAAACTTCTGCTTTAAAACTTTAAATGCCTGTTGGGCTTTAGACTTATTATCAAATATTCCAAAAACAGATGGGCCGCTTCCCGACATTAAGCTTCCAATGGCACCATTTTGATTTAATATGGTTTTAATGTCCTTTACGACACTATATTCCTCTGCTGTAACCTTCTCCAAGCTATTAAAAAGATATGAGCCTACATCAGACAGATTTCTTTCTTGCATAGCCTTGATAAGCCTGTTGATGTCAGGCCTAATGCTTATATAATGTTCACTGTATTTTTTAAATACATATGCAGTAGAAACACCAAAGTCAGGTTTTATTAATACAATGTCAACCCCGGAAAATGGCTTGAGTGTAGTCAGAACTTCACCTATGCCTTCAGCAATGGCAGTACCGCCCATAATGCAAAAAGGAACATCTGCCCCAATCTGTTTTCCCAGTTGTGCAAGCAACTGGTTATCCGCCTTAATCCCAAATAAATCATTAATTCCTTTCATCACTGCAGCTGCATCCGTACTTCCACCTGCCAATCCGGCAGCAACTGGAATCCTTTTGTTGATTGAGATTCTTACACCTTCTTTAAGCCCAAAATGTTCAATCATTAGCTTTGCTGCCCTGTATGCTATGTTTTTCTCTCCTTGCGGAACATACCCGGCTTTACATTTTACTTCAATATCCACATCAGCCTTGCTGATATTTATATCATCAAATAAGCTTATTGACTGCATGATCATCCTCAATTCATGATAGCCGTCAGCTCGTTTTACAATTACATCAAGATAAAGATTTATTTTTGCCGGAGCTTTAATTGTTATATTATCCATCTTCTTCACCCCTCCGGGTAATTATATATGAAATTGATAGGTGATTCAAATAGAAAATAGTCCAAGTAATATTTATAGAATTGCAAGGTAATAAAAAATAACCAGGCTCTTTTAAAACCTGGTTTGTTAGCTTTACTTATGTAGAATTTTTATTCTACCCTTTTCAAGATTACATCATGCTCATTGAGTTTAGTATCAACAGCTATAACATAATTTTTAACTGTATCCATATCTTTCTGCAAATTATTAATTTTTGTATCCATGTTGCTTTGTAAATTATCAATCTTTCTATCAAGAATACTATGACCTTCAGCAATAGCTTTAATATCACCTTCAAGCTTTTCAACAAGTACACCTGTATGCTGTTTTACCTCTTCTACCTTCTTTTCAAACATATCCTTAATAGCAATAAGCAATTCGTCATTGTTCATTTTTACCGCCTCCATTCATTACCTGTTAGTATTATACCACAATAGCTTAAGTTTTAAAGTATTGAATCATTTGGAAGAAATTTCAATTGATTCAATACCTTTCAACGCTCTCCATTTTGAACCAAAATTCCTGCTTTAAACCAGTGCAATGCAACTGGTTTTTTCTTTTTAAATATCTTCAGGTATAATATCATTTCTAACCAAATCATCATAACTTTCTCTGGCTACAATCAACCTGGACTTCCCTTCCTTCACCAAAACCACTGAAGGTCTTGGTATCCTGTTGTAATTGCTGGACATTGAATAGTTATAAGCCCCTGTAGCCAATACCGCTAAAATATCTCCAGCTTTTATCTCCGGCATATCAATATCCTTGGCAATTAAGTCACCTGATTCACAGCATTTTCCCGCTATTGTAACCTTTTCGGTTCTTGGCGCATCGGCCCTGTTTGCTATTACGGCATCATACACTGCTTCGTAGAGAATATACCTGGGGTTGTCAGTCATTCCACCGTCTATAGTAATATATTTCCGGATACCTGGAATATCTTTGACTGAACCGACAGCGTAAAGAGTAATACCGGCTGGACCCACAATAGACCTTCCCGGCTCTATAAGAATTTTAGGAAGATACAGATTTTTCTCTTTTGCGGTTGCCTTTACAGTTTCGGCAACTGCCTCTAGATACTTTTCGTATTCGATAGGGTCATGAGCAGGAATGTACTTTATCCCAAATCCGCCTCCCAAATTCAACTCCTTGATTTCCAACCCAAGCTTTTCTTTCAATTCACTAATGAAATTCAGCATAACCTTTACCGCTTCAACAAACGGTTCTATGTCAAATATCTGGGAACCAATGTGGCAGTGCAGGCCTACTACATTGATGTTGTCCATTTTACTCGCTCTCCGGATAACATCAAATGCTTCTCCGGTCTCAAGAGCAAACCCGAATTTGGAATCTATTTGTCCCGTTTTGATAAAGTCATGAGTATGTGCATCAATCCCTGGTTTGATTCTGAAAAGCACATCAGCACATTTATTTTTTGACCCGGCTATTCCGTCAAGATTAAATAATTCCTCGTAACTATCGACAACTATCCTTCCTATAGAATTGTCCAGCGCCATTACGAGTTCTTCCCGGCTTTTATTGTTACCGTGAAAATATATCCTATCCACAGGAAATCCTGCCTTTAATGCCGTATATACTTCTCCTCCGGAAACTACATCAAGTCCTAAACCTTCCTGTTCAGCAATTCTGCATGCAGCTAAAGAACTAAAAGCTTTGCTTGCGTATAGTACCAGGCCATTCCCATCATAGTATTTTTCAATTCCCTTCCTGAATGCCCTGCAGTTCTTTCTGATTAGTTCTTCATCCATAATATATAAAGGAGTTCCATACTCCTCAGCCAGTTTAACACAATCACAGCCGCCAATAACCAGATGCCCCCGGTCATTTACACTTAATGCTTCAGAAACAAACATATTTCAACACCACCTGTCTTATTTTTTCAAATTTTAGCATGTATTTGAGCAGAGTGTCAATTATAGCTTAAAAAAACAGAAAAACTCTCTAGCTAATATTTATCAGCTAGAGAGTTTTAGGAAGATTACTCGCACTCGGGAATATACGATAAAGCCTTGCCCTTTAAGTTTAGATAAAACTTATTTTCCTTATATTCTATCAATCCTATATTATATTCCTTTGTGTTTTCCCACAAAAATTCACCTGCTAACCCCATATCTACTTGCTCCCATATCCTCCATGGATATGGAATGTAATAAATCCCAATAAATTTAATGTACATTTGATTGGTCTGGTCAGTTACACTGACCTTCAAAACATATTCCGGCTTACATGAATTAAACCACAGCCATGAAAGAATTTTTATTTGTCTTACGCCTAATATCTCTGCCCCTTTAATCTCTGCATTGATTATTTTTTCGATTTTTTTAATTGCTATGTATTGATGCCAATGACATGCTTTGTCTAAGCACACCGTTAAATAGCATACAATTTTTTAATAATTATTTTTATTTACCTTTCCTTATCTTAGGCCCTTGAGGCGTATCTTCAATAACAAGACCCATGTCTTTTAGCTTATCCCTTATCTCATCGGCCAGCTTCCAGTTTCTCTGTTCCCGGGCTTTCTGGCGTTCTTTGACTAAATCGAATATCTCCGGCTCAAATTCATCATCCTGCTTATCTGCAACCTCATCCAGCTTCAATCCCAGCACTCTGTCAAAATCGCATAATAGATCTCTAAACTGCTTGGATTTTCTATTGTCTTTGACAATTCCCCATACAACAGCCATAGCTTTGGGAATATTCAAATCATCATTTATTGAATCCAAAAATTCCTGTTTAAGCTGGTTTATTTCCTGTTCGTCTATAATATGACTACCTTCGAGGTGGGCTAGTACACCCTCTCTGAGTTTGTCAAGTGATACCTGTGCACCTCTGAGTCCATCCCAGGTAAAGTTCAGCTTGCTCCTGTAATGTGCATTAAAGCAGAAAAACCTGTACGCTAAAGGCTCAAACCCTTTTTCTTTGAGGTCTTTAATAGTATAGGTATTGCCCAGACTCTTGGACATCTTGCCACCATCAACAAGGAGGAATTCTCCATGTACCCAGAAGTTAACCGCCTGAACCCCTAGCAAACCTTCAGATTGTGCTATCTCATTCTCATGGTGAATGGGTATATGGTCTACACCTCCGGTATGGATATCAAACCGGTCGCCAAGATATTTTCTACTCATGGCAGAGCATTCAATATGCCATCCCGGATACCCTGGCCCCCAACGGCTATCCCACCGCATTATATGCTCTTTCGGTGCCTTCTTCCAAAGTGCAAAGTCTGCCGGATGCCTTTTTTCATCATTTACTTCAACCCTCGCTCCCGCCAACTGATCTTCAAGTGATATGCCCGAGAGCTTGCCATATCCTTTAAATTTAGATACATCATAATAAATACCATCGCTAATTTCGTATCCAAATCCTTTTTCAACAAGACCCTCGACAAATTCAAGCATTTCATCTATGTGCCCGGTTGCCTTGCATATAATTTCAAGCTTCTCAATATTTAACGCTTCAATATCTTCAAAGAATACTCCGGTAAAATACTCTGCAATCTCCCAAGGGCTCTTCTTTTGTTCCCGGGCCGACTTTACCATCTTATCTTCACCCTCATCAGAATCAGAGAGCAGGTGTCCTACATCGGTAATATTTATCACATGCTTGACTGTAAACCCATTATATTTAAGTACTCTTCGCAATATATCCATAAAGATGTACGTACGGAGGTTCCCTATATGTGCATACATATAAACCGTAGGACCACATGAGTACATCCTCACCTGATTATCTATCATTGGTCTGAAATCTTCTTTTTGTTTAGAAAGAGTATTAAAAATCTTCACTATTGTCCCCACCTCCTACTTTAAGAAATTCTATTCAGTATCTCAATTAGCTGTTTACCATCAAAAGGTTTTATCAAATAGTCAATTACTCCTTTTGCTTTTACGTCTTCAATTATTTTCCTATTACTTATAGTTGAAACTATTATTATTTTTGAAAAGGGACTTACTCTGTATACCTGCTCAACCACCTCAGTACCACTTAAAGCAGGAAGCAATATATCCAAAATGACTATGTCCGGCTTCAGCTTCTCTGCAAGGCTGATAGCCTGAGGGCCGTCAGTAACCTCTAGAACCTTTGAGAAACCTTGCGATGAAAGCAGCTTTTTTGTTATTAATCTAGTAGAATCATTATTGTCAACAATCATAACAGTTTGATTTTTCTGGATTACTTTATTATCTTTGTTAATTTTCTCTAAAGTTTCCTCAACTAGTTTTATATTTGACTGTTCGTATCTATAAACAGCATCTTTCAAATTGTCTAAACCAAAAATATCTTCCTTATTTACCTCAAACCCTATCTCGTAATAGTCATTTATCCTTCTTTGCCTGACAATCTGTCCCCTTACGGTTAGAATATTTGTACTATCTATAAGTATATCCAAAGCAGCTTTATCTCCAATATCCAGCTCTTCCCTCGAAATTAGCCCAAGACCATTGGCGCTAATGTTATCAATTATACAGTAAACTGAGCGGCTTTCTCCGTGAAATTTCATATTTCCACCCAATCTGACATCCAACCTATCGGCTTCACGTTTATTTCTAAAAGTCTCAATGCTTTTTACCTTAACAAATATTGAAGGTACTCCATAGATGGTAACTCTTTCTATTTCTCCCTCAAATAAATATTCCTTACCATTGGAATAGTATTTGCATTCAATAATATCTCCGGCCATTACAGCCATCTTATAGTACTCCGGTACAAGGTTAACCTGTATTATATCTCCCTTATGTGAAATAATAATACTACTCTCCCAGCCACTCATTCCAATTTGCATCCTGATTAATGATCCATCTTGAATTATTTTTTCCAGGATCTCGGTATTCACTCTTAGATACCCCCCCAATATTCTATGCCGTAATACTTCATTTAATTTCTGCTGCTCTCTCTATGATGCCTCCTCCAACAACTATATCTCCATTATAGAATACAACAGCCTGTCCAGGCGTTACTGCTCTTTGCTTCTGTTTAAACTTAACCAATATCCTATCATGTCCCAATGGGCTAATGCAAGCTTCTGCTTCCTTTGCTGAATACCTTATCTTTGCCGTTACCTTTAACTCATTCTTCAGGCTCTCAAATGCAATTAAATTAATATCTCTTGCTATTAACTGTTCGGAATATACCTGTTCATGATCTCCTAAAACCACTTCATTCCTTTCGGGATTAATATCTGATACATAAGCCGGTTTACCAAGTGCAATTCCCAAGCCTTTTCTCTGACCTATAGTATAGTGTATTATTCCCCTGTGTTTTCCTAGAATATTTCCGTTGATATCTACAAGATTTCCTGGTTTTGCAATTCCTGGACGCTTACTTTCGATATATCTACCATAGTCATCATTCACAAAGCATATCTCCTGGCTATCCGGTTTGTTTGCAACACGCAGTCCCATCTTTGCTGCTATTTCTCTAATCTTCGCCTTATCAGTATATGTACCTATAGGAAATAATGTATGTTCTAACTGGTGCTGAGTCATATTATAAAGAGCGTAAGTCTGGTCTTTTCCCGGTGCCATTGACCTTTTCAGCAGCCACCTTCCCAAACTTTCATTATACTCTATCCGGGCATAGTGACCGGTAGCCATATAATCAATACCCATGGCCATAGCCTTTTTCAGAAACAGGTCAAACTTAATTTTCTTGTTACACGCAATACATGGATTAGGTGTATAACCCCTGCCGTATTCATCAATAAAGTAGTCAATTACGTTAGTCTTAAAATCTTCAGAAAGGTTCATGACATAATAAGGGATGCCCAGAATATCTGCTACTCTTCTCGCATCATCCACTGCTTCCAGAGAACAGCACCCTCCTTCTAAAACTCTCCGGTCATCATCATCTTGCCAAAGTTTCATTGTAACTCCGGTTGCCTGATAACCTTGTTCAATTAAAAGAGCGGCGGCAACCGAACTATCAACGCCACCGCTCATAGCAACCAAAACAGTTTTCTTCATATTATTCTTCCTCAATATCCTCATGGCACTTATCGCAGCATCCATGACATCCTGTCTCATCTTCAGCTTTTCTTCCTGTCTTCACTAAATAGTTGTCAATTGCTGCCCTTATTGCCTCTTCTGCAAGATTAGAACAGTGCATTTTTATTGGCGGCAGCCCATCCAAGGCTTCAGCTACAGCCTTGTTTGTTATTTTTAGAGCTTCCTCTATTGTCTTTCCTTTTACCAGTTCGGTTGCCATACTGCTGGTTGCAACAGCTGCTCCGCACCCAAATGTTTTAAACTTAACATCCACAATTATATCATTTTCTATTTTAAGGTACATTTTCATAATGTCTCCGCACTTGGCATTTCCGACTTCACCTATGCCGTCAGCATTTTCTATCTCGCCTACGTTTCTAGGATTCATAAAATGTTCCATTACCTTCTCACTATACATCTTTTTCGCCCCTTTTAACTTTCTCATATAATGGTGACATTTCTCTCAATCTCTCAACAATTGGTGAAAGAACCTCTAGTACATAATCTATATGTTCTTCAGTATTATCATCGCCTATGGTCAATCTCAAAGAACCATGAGACGTCTCATGAGAAAGACCTATAGCAAGAAGAACATGTGAAGGATCCAGTGACCCCGATGAACAAGCCGAGCCACTTGAAGCAGCTATTCCTTTCATATCCAACATTAGAAGCAGAGACTCTCCTTCAATAAAGTCAAATGAAAAGTTTGCATTACCGGGCAGTCTTTTTATTGAGTCTCCGTTCAATCGAACAAACGGAATTCTTTCCATGACATTTTTAATAAGCTTATCTCTTAAATATAAAAGCTTTGAGTTATAGCTGTCCAAATTCTGCACAGCCAGTTCAATAGCCTTGCCCAGACCAACAATTCCGGCAACATTTTCGGTACCGGCCCTTCTGCCTTTCTCCTGTCCTCCGCCTTGGATAAATGATGTTATCTTAACATTTTTTCGAATATAAAGTGCTCCAATACCTTTAGGCCCATAAAATTTGTGAGCTGAAAGTGAAAGCAAATCTATATTCAGATCATCTACATTTATGGTAATATTTCCCATTGCCTGAACAGCATCAGTATGAAAACAGATACCCTTTTCTCTAGCAAACTTGCCAATTTCTTTAATGGGCTGAATCGTCCCGATTTCATTATTTGCAAACATAATTGAGATGAGCGTAGTTGTCGGCCTGATTGCTTCCTTCAAGTCATCTATAGATATCAGTCCATTTAAATCAACTGGAAGGTAAGTAACTTCAAATCCGTCATTCTCCAAGTATTTGCAAGCATTATGTATTGCGTGGTGTTCAATAGATGATGTAATAATGTGATTTCCTTTGGATTTGTTTGCATAAGCAACTCCCTTTAACGCCCAGTTATCAGACTCACTGCCGCCAGATGTGAAATAAATCTCTTTTGGCTGTGCTCCAATAGCATTGGCCACTTGCTCTCTGGCTTCATCCAAAGCTTTTCTGCTTTCCCTTCCGATAGAATATACAGAAGAAGGATTTCCAAATTTCTCACTAAAATAAGGCAGCATTGCTTCCAATACTTCTCTTTTTACTGGAGTTGTAGCTGCATGGTCCAGATAAATATGCGTTTCCATAATACCCTTCCTTTAAATTTATATTATATCATTTTAAAGCTTACAAGTTGTTTGTTCCAATGCTTTTCAGCACTTGGGACCAGAACTTTTGCTCAAAAACGCATTGCTGCTATAATCACTCATCAGTTCTTCCAAGGTAATAGAATCTACTACATTAGCCATGCTATTACTAATTTTTTCCCATATTGATCTTGTCACACATGTATCAACTTTTCTGCATTTATTTTCTCCGGTTAAACAATCAACTATGGCTATCGGTCCTTCCAGAACTCTTAAGATTTCCCCGACAGTTATATCTGAAGGCGGCTTTGCCAGCATGTACCCACCTTGAGCACCTCTAATTCCCTTAACAAGTCCGGCTTTCTTTAATGGAATTATCAGTTGTTCAAGGTACCCTTCAGAAATATCCTGCCTTTCAGCAATATTATTTAACGATATATGATCCTGACTATAGTATATAGTTAAATCAAACATAGCCCTTAGACCATACCTCCCTCTAGTTGATAATTTCATTTTACCCCCACCATTAATAAATACTTTTTTGTGCACCTCTAAAGGGTGCATTTAATTTAAGTGAA
>DHFP01000111.1 GCA_002402315.1 Clostridiales bacterium UBA4821 | reverse complement strand
CAAGTCAAGTAATTTATTTGAAATATTTTATGTAAATAGACTATTCAGACTGCGACAACTTGTGAACGGTTAAATTTTCATTGTGAACGACATTTTCGATGTCGTTCACGGCAAAAAAAGTGCATTTCGCGGAAATGTGCTCCCAGATAATAGAAAAGCATATATAATATATGCACATATATTTACAAACAAAATAGCATGGTTTGTATTCAAACTATAGGAAGTTTAACTGAAAGACCAGCTAATTAAAGTCAAGAGTTTTTGAGAAAAAACTTTAAGAATTTTTGAAAGCTCCTGACAGTGAAAAAGGCATAACAATAAAGCCACCTTGGTGAAGTAGACATAAAATAGCTGGCCTGAAATAGTAAATTGATCTTTGAAAACTAAACATCAAGTACAGTATTATTAAGCTGCTGTATGCTTTGCTGCAATCATTTGAGCATGCTCTTGGGGAGAACGTAATTCATAAGGTTTTCTATCCCTGAGTACAGCAAAAATGATACACACAAGCTTACGCATAACAGCTCCTAAAGCTACCTTTTTAGGTTTACTCTGACACTTTTGCTTGTAAAACTCCATGATTACAGGGTTGCAAGCCTTTTTATTCCGCTTGGTTCGAATATTGGCAAGTGCGGTGGTAAAAAGTACCCTTCGAAGCAATCTAGAGCCTCTCTTGGACATTTTATTGCGTGTACCGGTAAACTCTCCGGACTGCATGACAGAAGGGTCAATGCCGAAATAAGCAACCAGTTTGCCTGGCTTTGAAAAGGCTGAAAAGTCGCCAATCTCTGCAAGAATCGTGGCAGCCGTGAGAAGGCCAATACCAGGTAGGCTTTGCAAAAGCTCAAGTGTCAATGCCAGCATGGGTATGTCCTTTGCCATATCCTCAGCAATCAGCATGTGGATGGCTTTGAGGATTGTCTTCAAGTTTTCTTCCAAGGTTCTGATCATGGAGATGTATACACCAAGCATAGCAATATTTGAAGAATTATGAATGCTCAAAGATGCAAAATCTCTAGCCTTTGAGACTAAAAGTTCATACTTGGCAGTTGACCATTTAGGGCTTCTGCGGGAGTTCTTCTGGATCAGTGATATCAGCTTATTCCTGTTAGCCTTAAGAATACGAGCAGGCGTAGGATATTCCTCCAGGACAGCCATAGCTGCTTTTGAGAATATGTTGGAGAATACATCCTTAAAGTTGAGCATGAGCTGATCAACAATACCTGTAAGCCTGTTTTTGTAAGCAGTAAGCTCGTCATTCAGCTTGTAGTACTGGCGGCATAGGCTGCGGAGACACTCAATATCCTCGTCAGGGATATTAGTAGTCTTTAGTTCCTGAAATCTATAGAGTAGAGCAATCTTTCGGGCATCAACTTTATCATTTTTCACTTTCCTGATTCCGATATTTTTGATAGAATCAGTTTGGATGGGGTTTATAACGGAAACCTCAAATCCAGCTTTATAAAGTGAATGGAAAAGGATCTTGTGATAGTGCCCGGTGGATTCCATGACTACGAAAGGCCTTGAAGCAAAGTCTTTTTCCGTTTTTTTAAGCAATTCAACGGTTCTTTCTATGTCAGCACTGGAATCATGGTGGATCTTCATTCGGGCAACCACTTCGTTGGATGGTGAAAGAACAGCTATCTCACTGAAGAACTTACCCACATCGATTCCTGCAATGGGTCTGAAATTCATCTAAAATGCCTCCCTCAATAATCTTTAATTTACTTCATTTTTCTAACTCAATCGCAGTATTTCACTTTCAAGAACACAATCTTCATGGATAAATCACTCATAAAAGTGTTTTTATGGATATATGTTGTGAATCTCATTAAGCCTCATGTGTTTTTTATTGCGGCCTATTGGGATTCCACATATTCTCCGGCGGCTACCCTCCCATGTCTCACAGGGTCTAATTGCCCTTAATTCCTTCGTTCAGCCTATCCATGAGGTGGAATGTCAGTCATGCTCCAATACTGGGTCTATGCCCTTAGGGAAAAATTCAATCCGACTATCCCGGCTCGTGTGTCCAATTCTTGCTTTGCTGTTCCTTTTTTCTCCGTCAGGTTTAAGGCTTATCCTAACATCATCGAGTTTACATTCCTTCTTTTCATGTCTTATGCAGCTTTCTGCTGCGGCCTTTGGATGTCCTTAATCATCTTTTCTCCGTCATATGTTAAGCCCTTTGTTAGTAACGTGTAAAAACACTCGGATAACCTTACAACTGATTGCCATTAGTGATTGCTTTTTCTTCAGAGGGTTTTCCACTCTGTTTGTATAGTACAAGTGCAACTGCCGGAACTCTGCATTCTTTGCTACAAGTACCATTACTGCCTGGAAGAGTAATCTCCTGAGCCGTTTTCGGCCCCTCTTGCTCAACGTGGTTTTCCCTTTGTGCTTACCCGAGCTGTTTTCTTTCACTTACCCTATATGGAATATGAATTCCAAGACAAGCAGAAATAACATTTAGCTTAGTAAGGTTTTCGCCTTTTTTCATATTGCTGATGGTTCTGATGTCCAAGCCGGTTACACTTTTCAACAATCTACCCGAGTAATTGCAAATATGTTTATCCATAAGCTTTGTCAATGCATCTCCAAACTCTGATTCCCCAATAGCTTTCAGCATTTCTTTAGACATTTCATTTACCAGTCCATATTGAGTAAGTAATTCTTCACTTATTTCATCATAATAATTGAATGTCACATCTGCTTTTGCTGCGGGAAGTTTCACATAGTGCAATTTCCCATCATTTTCATCCACAATGAATTGAAGGAAACATTCTTCCTCATGTGCTTTTGCATATTCTGTTAATTCAAGGTTACCATCGTCAGTTCGTTGAATATATTGAGAAGATGCCAGACAAACCTTATTGTCCACATAGGCAAAACAATCAGATTTTACTGTGCTTGCTACTGCTTTACTTTCAGAGTACCAGTTGGTCAGCGTTTTACTTTTTACCGTTGAAACTGTCTTTTTTCCAACATAATCATTTTCTGTAAGAACAACTCCAACATTTGGTGCATCCGATTCTGATCCTTTATCCTTTGGCTGCGTAGGCATTTCTTCGTCACTCACATTTAGGTATGGATCTTGTCCTCCACTTAACAAGAAGAAACGAAGATACTCTTCACTATATAATGTTAATCTAAGTTCAACATACTCATTTCGGAGAACAAGCTTAAAAAACTCTCTAGCTTTAATCTTATTTACCGAATTTTTAAGTTCTGTAAATTTGCCATAATTATCAAGAGTGCTACTATTAACTTTTCTTTCCAACAGTTCACGAAGAAGATTAAAGCTACAACCAAGTCGCCTAACAACACGATTAATTCTGGCATATTCGTCTGCCTTCATGTAATCTGTAATATACTGCCTGAAAGTTTTTCCAGGAACTAAATCTGCTTTTCCATTCTCTACAGCATGTACAAATCGTTCAGCGTAGCGTTGTTCTTCTTGAGATAACATGGAAAATGATCTATGTAGTTCTTTTAATGCCGCAGCCACAATTTCAGGATCGGTATCGCCCTGTATCAATGTGACATACTTATCAAAATTGGAATTCATATAGTTAGCGTCAATTTTTCCAGTATCATATTCAGTGATATGAATATCCACCTCGTATGGAACATCTCCGCCTCGGCCTCGGCCTCCGCCACCGCCTCTTGAAAGTTCTTTGTATCTGGCAAGGAGGGTCAAATATGTCATCTCATCAAGTGCTACTTCAATAGCATCCTCAACCTGATTCTCGTCTGGATAAAATTTTCTAGACCATACAAATCCCTGAATCAATGCAGCTTCCAAATGCATTACAAACAATTTAAAATCTTTAGCAAATTTTGCTATTGTAGCTGAATCATCTGGTAACTTTTCATAGCTCTCAATACCAGCATTTTTAAAGAGCTGCTCAATACCCAAATACAGAGTATTCATATGTCTGAGGTTGTTTGGGAGCTTGTCTACAAAAAGTCCAGTAGGAACATCTCCTGAATAAGCTTTTACCGCTGCTTCAATATTCTTCTCCATAGTGTTAGGACGTCGGTAGTATTTTATGATTCCGAAAGGTTTCTCTGCCATATCATAAAGACGGTTGGTTCTAGAAAATGCCTGGATAAGATTCTCATATTCCATGACTTTATCCAGATATAATGTATTCACCCACTTAGAATCAAAGCCAGTTAACATTTGATTTACAACAATCAAAATATCAACTTGCTCATCTTTGCCTAAGCGTTCATAAGGCTTTTTATGTGACATGCGCAAACTAATATCTTTGCGAAATTTATCGTATGAAGCAATGGAAAAAGATTGAGAGAACTTACTGTTATAGGCATCCAATATTTCTACAATGCCATCTTCCTTTTCCAGAGAGCCACCACCCTCGTTATCAATAGACGGATCGAACATAGCCGTAATCGTTAGTTCCGGCATTTCCTTTACCATCAGACGATAGTACTCTACTGCTTCTGGAATACTGCTGGTTGCAAAAATAGCATGAAATTGTCTGTCTCGGCTGTAAAGGGGCCATTTCTTTTTAATATCAGTAATAATTCCCTTCTTATATTTAGGTGTTTGATACTGCTCGTTTGGAATGTAATCCTCTATACCACTAATCCATTTACCATTAACAAGCTCTCCGTACATTTTCACCTGTGATGAATCCATATATTTGAGAAAAATTTTCTTCTTCTTTGGGTCACTCATGGCTTCCTGCTGAGAAGATGCTTTTGCTTTTTCTAATGCAATTTGTTCCCTCAAATCGTTGTCATCATAGATACGAACAAGGTATGGGTCAAACCCAAGCACATTCTTGTCTCTTATTCCATCTCCTAAAGTATATCTATGAATTTCATCTCCAAAAATAGTAGGTGTGGTACTGTCTTTCTTTGCATTTAAATCCTGTATTGGTGTTCCGGTGAAACCAAAAATAATAGCATTCTTAAAAGTATTCTTGATGTCTATCAGCATATCTCCGAATGTAGAACGATGACATTCATCAATAATGATAACCATCCGCTTACGCTGTATTGCTTTGAGGTCTGCATCATTTAATCCAGAATCCTCAGCAGTAATATTACTGAGTTTCTGAATAGAGGTAACAATTAGCGTATTATCAAGATCATCACTTTTCAATTTAGAAGTCAGAATCGTCGTATTTTCAGTTGCCTGTACTGATTCACTTTCAGATGCAAAAGAACGGTATTCTTTTAAGGATTGAATACCTAGTTCTTTACGGTCAACCAAGAATACTACCTTCTCTGCATCATGATTACTGGCAATAAGCTGCGCCGCCTTAAAGCTGGTCATAGTTTTACCACTGCCCGTTGTATGCCAAATATGGCCTCCCAACTGCTTACCGTCATCCCAGTGGCTTTTCTTATCTGCCACAATGTCAGCAATGCCTACAGCAGCATAATACTGATAGCTTCGCATAACCTTAAGAATTCCATCATCAGTATCTGCAATCGTATAGAAACCGATTAACTTGTGTGCCATAGGTATATACAAAAACCTTTGCACGAAAGTATGCCAATCATTGATGGGATTATTATTAACGTCAGCCCAGTGGAAGTAGAACGCCTTATTAAACACACCACCTTCACCCGGATTGGCAAAATAAACTGATTCCTTTGGCTGCATTGCCACAAAAATCTGAACCATAGAAAAAATTCCACGGAATACACCTTCGTGGGAATATTTCTCAATCTGGTTATACGCTTCGCTTACTGGGATACCACTACGTTTTAACTCTAGGTGAATTACTGGCATACCATTAATAAGTAACATCAAGTCTCCTCTCCTATTGTTGAGAATAGGAGACTTAGTCTTGAATTGTGGTTGCTGTACAATTTGGTATCGGCTTTGGCCTAAAGCAATTTCTTGACGGTCATAAATTTTCAAACTAACTTCTTTTCCAAGATGTAGTTGATCTTCTGCGTTATCGCGAGTGATTGAAATACTTCTACCGTTGATAAATTCATTCAGTAGAAGTGGTGACTGTAGCGCCTTTACCTGATTTATAATCTGATCCATTTCACCTGCGGTCAGAGGACAATCATTCAAACGTGTATTCTGCTTGTTATTATTAAAAAGAATATCTGCCCAGTTTTGAATCAAATCTTCTTCGGTAGGATATCGTATAACATCTGGTTCCCAGCCATATTCAATCAGGGCTTTAATGACGGCATCTTCAAAGTCTTTTTCTTCTGTATATATAATTTCAGACATATAACTCACCTCCCTAATTTACACAAACATTTTTTCTAAGCAACCGGCTTTAATATTTTTTAGCTTTTCAAGCTTACGCTGATGAAGAATAATAAGACGATCAATTTCTTGAAAATATACTCCTATTTGCTTTTGTTCTTTATAAGATGGATATAAAAATTCTAGTGATGAAAAATCCTCATAGCTAATACTTCTTCCGTCACGAATACCATATGTTATTAACTTAAGCCTTCTTATAAAACTTTCTGAACTAAAAACATATTTCCAAAAATAATCATAATGTTTTTCTTGGTCATGAAAGCACAAAACTGTATAGGCAGGAGATGTTATGCCCTCTATATTGGAATGAGCAAATCCACCTTGAAATGATCTTAGGTGAATAACAAATTGTCCTGGCAAAACTCTTTTATATCCGCTCTCATTTTCTATATCGTGATGAATATTTAGTCCTGTTTCTGTTCTATTAATCATCCCATATTCTTGAGATGCAGATAAAACAGGAAGCTCAGGATGTCCTTTATCTACAACAGGTCTAAATATAATTTTCGCACTACACTGTTCCCACGATTCTGCAAATCCTTTAAATCGAATTTGAGGAATATCCATCCCTTTTTCGGGGAACATTTTTTCCAGCATAGCTTTTTTCAAGATATGCAACTTATCATACTCACGCTGATGAAGTGCAATAAGTTGATCAACATTTGAGAAATACTCCACAATGTTTTCTTCTTCATCCACTTTTGGAAATATGACATGCCCTTTTAACGCATTTGCATCTGATACCTTCATATCATTTTTTGCACCTTTATTAACTAAAGGATGCATATATTGATTCATCCTAGCGTGTTGTTCAAAATAAACCTGGATGAAATCCGGACAAACATTTTCATTTGGATGATAAACGGCATAAAGTGTAGAAACAATTCCACTAGGACCTTTATTTGTTTTGATAATACCAAAAGGATTTGCTTTCAGTGGAGATTTGGTATATACGACATCACCTGTGTTAACCACTCCATAATTAGCTGTTGAAGCTCCTGCAAATGATCTGCCGTGAAATTTTATTTGATTTATGATACCAAAATCACCAGATACAGATAAGACATCCTCTTTTCCAAAAGACTCTTCGGTATTTTTTTCAGTGGAAACATTAAGATAATGTTCCAGTTTATGTCTTTCCCAAGCACCTTTGTATCCAGAAAATCTAAGACTTGGTATTAATTTTTCTTCGTCCATACTTAAACCTCCAGACTCTTTCTAAACTCTGCCAATCCTTCCATATCAGATACACTTCCGGTAAGATCACCAAGCATCTTATACAAGGTTTTGCTAGTATCAGTTATACCTTCTTCAATATCTGCAAATGTAGTAGCATATTTATTGTTCAGTGTGATGATTTTGGAAATCATCTGATTAATCATGTCTTCTGGCAACTGGAATATTCCACTTACAAACGGTTCAATCCATTTCAAATCCAAAAGTCGTAATGCAGTATCTTCATCCATATGTTCAATGGTTTCTTTTGTTTTTAGATGGAGTTCATCCTTTTTGATTCGAAGTTCACGCTTGCTCTGTGTTTCTTCCTCCATCAACATAAACACTTGCTTCATTTTTGCCTCAAAAGAATTCTCCGGGAAATCATATTCCATCTGCAATTGTGCAATGCGGCTATTAATAGCGGGTTTGCCATAAGTTCCATCATTATTTGCATTCATCGTATCCCACATAACTTGATTGGTTGTGGCAATATACTCCAACTTATCCTTCTTTAAAGAAAGCGTTAGATATTTTTGAAGAGCTGTAATTTCCGGACTATCTACGTCTTTTAATGCCTCTGCGACAAAAATTTTGACTTCCTTCGCAACAAAAGAATCCTTTTCTTCAGTCACTGTGCTTCCTTCAAGTTCGTCATCTTCCAATGACTCTAAAACTTCAGTATAGATAGAAGCGATTTCACGCAAACGATTTTCAAGAGCGATAATCTCATTCAATTCATCTGCGTGTATTTCTTGCTGCACCAATTCAAAAGGAAGAATACGGCCTTTCCAGCCTTCCTGAACTTCTGGCACCTCTTCATCGTCATCTGATTTCTTTTTAATAACCATATTGGGGTCAACTTGGAAAATTGCTTCAAACCCTTCACTCTGTATCATTTCTAAATCAGCCGCAATAACGTCCCAATTTTCCGATAAGATTTGGTAGGCTTTATATTTATCCAAGAGTTTGACCTTTGAAATACGATTGAAAATCTCTTGACACACTTCATCCTTTTTGCCTTGCGCGTTTACATCTAAAATATCTTCGATGAGAGAATCCTGCAAGGATTTATAAAAACCATCAAAACTCGCAGCAAAAACCTGTCTGTATTCTTCGATGGAAGGCACCTCTAGGATGACAGCTTGGATGTCCTCGTGTGGAATTATTAAATAACCTTCAGACATCTCTTTGAATAGCGCATCAAAAAGACCAGGGAATGTATCCCAATACTCCTTAAGTAATGCGGCTTCGTGCATCGGAATGCCACCAAACATAGTCGCCCGAATATCCCAAGTTTCTGGATCATCAGAAGAATCCACATATCTAGGTATATTTAGGTTATATTCATTTTCACGAATTTTCTTTTTGGTCACAAGAGCTGCATATTTTTCAACAGGCTGTCTGAGTCTCACAGCATCTGCAATCTTTTTAATATCACAGGCACGAAGTTTGTTATTTTTCCCTGCTTTTTCAAATCCTTTTGAAGCGTCAATAATCAACACATCAGAATCCTTACGTGTTCTTTTCAACACCATAACAACCGTAGGAATAGATGTTCCAAAGAATATGTTTGCAGGCAAACCGATGATGGCCTCTATGTGATTTCTTTCGATAAGCGTTTCTCTGATTTTACCTTCTTCACCACCGCGGAATAATACACCATGTGGTAAAACGATGGTCATAATACCATCATCTTCTAAATGATATAGCTCATGCAGCAAGAATGCATAGTCTGCTTTTGCTTTTGGAGCTACGCCAAACTCTTTATAACGAGGGTCATATTCTTTATCTTTTGGGTCCCATTTTTGAGAATACGGTGGATTAGAAACTACAGCATCCACCCTGACTAGCCGATAAGTCTGCTCTCTATTTTGGTCATTTTCAAAGAAAGGCCAATCATCCTCTAAAGTATCGCCATTTCGTACATTAATGTTTGTAGGGTTGATACCACGCATAACCAAATTCATACGAGTAAGGTTATATGTGTTTTCCTTCAACTCCTGCGCATAGTAATCGACCTTATTCTCACCAGAGATAAATCGACTAATTGATGTACCTATATTGATAAGTAGAGATCCAGAGCCAGATGTTGGATCATAGATTCTAATGTGCTCTTTGTTCTTTAAATTTTCAGCTATAATTTCTGACATCAGAATTGACACCTCATGCGGGGTGTAGAATTCTCCAGCCTTTTTTCCTGCATTCGCTGCAAACATGCTGATAAGATATTCATAAATAAATCCTAGAATATCATAATCCTGCTTGCCATCCATAGGAATTCGTCTAATTAGCTTTAACAAGTCTTTACTGACTTAGTCTGCTTTTGAGCTGTATCACCCAATTTAGAAAGACCAGACTGCAGGGTCTTAAAGATGTTCTCAAAAATCTTCTTATAGGTCTCCTCTATGTTTAAATCAAATGCATTTAGAGCATCACGAACATTGGCAATATTAAAATCATCGCCCTTCTCGAGCCATGTAGAGAACAAATTGTTATATGAGATAAAATATCCAATATTCTGGCGAATGTGCTTTGCCAGTTGAACATCCTCCTACTTTTTTTATATCATCATCTTTATAGCCTTCGTCTTTCAAAAACTGAATTTCACTTTCTGAAAGGTACTTATAAAACATAAAACCGAGGATGTAATCCTTGTATTCGTTTGCTTCTATCTTGGAACGCATCTGATTTGCTGATTGCCAAATTGTAGACGCCAATTGCTGTTTATTCATCGTCATTTCTCCTCCCGTTTTTCATAGGTAAGTCTAATGTCATAACCTAATCCTTCCATCATTTGAACAAAGGTTTTATTTATAACACCATCATCTTTCTTTACGATACGATTCACATACTGTACGGTTTTTCCTATTTTTTCAGCCAAGGCTGCTTGTGTTGTATCAGCTTCAACACATTTTATTTTAATATCTTTTTCAATGTTGTTTTTTATCATAGAACCGTCCTCCGTTCAGTAGATTTACAAATCCATTTAATATTATGGCACAAATAAGATGATTTTGTCAATATATTGAGTTGATAGTTCTTAAGCGAGATTACACAATCATGGCCGTAGTTCCCTAATAAAGCTACACTATGTTCTTTTAACAACAGTTTCATAGTCTCAACCTAACATAAAAACAGTAGTTCCCTTGTCTCGCAAGGCAAAAAGTAGTTCTATAGCCTCAACCCAAAAATGTTTATTAAGCCTAGGCTACTTTTGAAAGATAAAAAAACAAGGTTTCCATCAATCGGTAATTGTCACCGAAAGTCTGGAAACCTTTGATTTGAAGCTATTTACAGCCTATTTATTTATCTTTGCGTGACATCAAGACTACTGTCTCCACGTGGCCCGAGTTCGGCCAACTAATGTCTTAAGTCAGAATTTGGTCCGTTACGTTTATGGAAACAGGTCAACCGTTTTTTAGCGTTTTTGAGGTATGTGGGAACATATCAACAGTTTTAATGTTAGTGGGAACATATCAATAATTTTCTTTGCTTGTGTCTGGTATATTATCATTACATAAAAATTGCAAAGAAGATAACTACAAGAATACCAAGTGCTATCCGATAATAACCAAACACTTTAAAGTCGTGCTTTTGAATAAATTTCATTAAAAGCTTGATGGCAAATAATGAAACTGCAAAAGCAACAATCATTCCAGTTAATAATACGATAATTTCTTGTCCTGTATAGTTGAATTCGTATTTAACAAGTTTGAGCGCGCTTGCGCCAAACATAACAGGAACGGCAAGAAAAAACGAAAATTCAGCTGCAACAAAACGAGAACACCCAAGAATGATTGCTCCTAAAATAGTAGCGCCCGAACGTGATGTGCCTGGAATTAACGGCAACACTTGAAATGCACCAATTAACAATGCGGTTTCGTAGCTGATATTATCCAATGAGGTTATTTTAGGATTATGAGTCTTGTTTCGATTTTCAATAACAATAAATAAAATACCATAAACTACAAGCGTGATTGCTACAGTTATGTAATTGTATAGATGCTCCGTTAAAAAATTATCTAAAAGTAGTCCTAAAATTGCCGCTGGCAAACAAGCTATTATAATCTTGCTCCATAAAGAATAGGTCTGTTTTTTTGTATAATAGTCTTTGATGGGGAAAACGGATTTAGCTTTCTTAAAAACATGGTCAGAACAGCCAGAATAGCACCCAACTGTATCACGACCAAAAACATCTCTACAAACTTATCTTGTTCATTTATACCCATTAATTGATTTGCTAAAATCATATGACCAGTACTACTTATGGGCAACCATTCAGTAATACCCTCGATGATACCTAGAATGATGGAATGTATAATATTCATAAAAACCTCTCAATTTTTAAAGTTCAACTAAATTTTACAAAAACAACGAAATAACAAACAACTTATTTCTTTACTTTTATTATAATAACCCCTAATTAAACTTAATGTAAAGCGTTTATCCCAGTGTCACACCTGTTAAAGAATAGCCAAACCACGATAAGCTATTTTATAAAGATTAACTGCTTCCTACTGTTAAAAAAGTTCCTATAAGATAGATAGCAGGCTATAAACGAAGATATAGAAGTAGTTGAAAGCAGCATAAAAGTAACCATTATCTGATACTTTATTGCTTCCATCGGCGACGTCCCAGCAAGAATTAACCCAGTCATCATACCAGGTAGTGATACAATTCCTAAAGTTTTTGCAGAGTCAATCGTTGGTAACATACCCGTTTTTATCGAATCACGTATAATTTCTATAGAAGAAGGTAATATATCTGCCCCCAAAGAAAGTTTTGTTTCAACTTCCTCACGTTTGTTTTTAAAATCCGACGCTATCTGCTTATAACATAACCCTAATGCAACCATTGCGTTACTGATAATCATTCCACTTACAGGAATGATTTGGTATGGCTCATATCTAATTGTCCTTGAAAGAACGAGTATAGCTAAAGTCACGATAGTTCCTGCTCCAATAGCCAAAAATGAAATAGTAAACCCTTTTTTGATTGCTTTTCCTCTTTTTGCAGCATTGTATGCAGCGTTAAAGGTCATAAAAAAGAGCAGTAGAGTTGTAAATAACGGATTTTTAAAACCAAAAACATATTCTAAAACATACCCAACAGCAACAAGCTGAACTACTGCTCGTATAACACTAATTATTGTTTCTTTTTCAAGTTTGAGCTTTTGCCAATAAGAGAAAAAAAGTGTAACCAGTACGAGAGATGAAGCAATTAGTAACGATGTAATATTAATTGAATTTGAGCCGTTCATTTCAACACCTCCAATGATCTAACTTCACTATTTTCTATTGTCAGAAGTTTATTTGCGTATCTCCTGCTTTGCTCAAGATTATGTGTTATCCACAATATGGTAATTCCTTCATTATTTAGAGAAGCTATTACGTTTTCTACAGTTTTTGCATTCTCAACATCAAGAGCAGAGGTAATTTCATCTAATAGTAGAATTTCAGGTTTGAAAAGTAAGCTTCTAATTAGTGCTATTCTTTGCTTTTCCCCTCCCGAAAGGTTTTTTGTGTTTTTATTTAAATAATCGGTTGTCATATGAAACATAGGAAATAAATCATTCACCTTTTGGTGGTCGATTTTAACGTTTCTTATGAAAAAAGGAAAATTGATATTTTCCATCACTGTATCACCGAAAAGATAAGGTGTCTGAAAACAGTACGCTATGCTTTTTCTTAATTCTGTGGGGCTGTAATCAGTAAAATTTTTTCCTTTGAAAATTATATTCCCATTGGTGGGGCTAATTAAGTGACTGCAAAGTTTAAGAAATGTACTCTTACCGCTGCCTGATGGACCCACAATTGAAATAAAATCGTCTTTCTCGATACTTACCAATATATTTTTAAGAATAATTTTATCATCATCATAAAAAGATACGTTTTGAAATTCAAGCAATGACAAAATATGCACCTCCGTATATTATTCGTTGTCATGGGAGAACAAGGAATCTTTGTTGACATTATTTAATAATTCTTCAAGAAGTTCTTTGAGTTTCTTCTTTTTTTCCTGTTCTAAAGCATTGAAAAAGTTCATTGAAAATATCTTATCCTCTTTCATATGTTTCTCTACAGCTATTTCTCCTTCTGGTGTGGCGATAAGCTCTATAGCTCTCCGGTCAACATTTGTCCTCAACCTTTCAATCAACTTTTTATTTTCCAGTCTATCGATAATTCCGGTTAGAGTAGACGGTGGAATGCAGTACTGCTTTGAAAGGTCTTTGACCAACATCTTTCCATTAAGAAATATCCTTTCTAAAACGTACATATCCTGTGGTTGTATATTTGAGGTTTGAAGCTGATATTCATTCTTATATTCAAAGACTTCCAGGAGCTTATGGATTATAGTATTTTCATCCAATGTATAACCCCCTTTTAATATATTTACGAGCATCATAAATTACGATACTCGAATCATATTTTAACACTTAATAGTATTTACGGCAATAAAAATTTTATTACTTCTTTTTGACTTTTATTTTTGGACGATTGGAATATGGCTTGTCCCGTTAAAGTACAACCAAAGTATAAGTACTTTGGCAAGTTTGCTAAAGATTACAATTTGGAGTAAATTGATTTAAATCGTATATCCCTAAAGCTTTCTCAATCTCTGCTATTTGTTCGACAATAGTTTTGAAACCATCTTCCCCAAATTTTTGCTCTTCGATTTCTTCAAACTTTTCTCCTAACTCCTTAAATTGTTCTTGTGAAACCAAGTTATGGAAAGTAGGAAATACCACCGTATTTTCACGGGCAGAATGTGGTTCATACATACGAATGTATTGCGATAGCAAATATGCTAATTGATAGCATTGTGAAGCACTGCCTGTGAAAGTGGCTATAAGCTGCAGTATCATATTGGATATGCATCTTGCCGCATTATGCTGTTGTAATAGTGTTTGGGTTAAATGTATATATTGCTGGTTTTTCTGAAATCTAGGAAAAATATACTGTTCTTCAAGTACCTGATGGTATTCCTCAATAAAGGCTTTAGCAATATTAGTAGCGTTTAGCGTCGCATTATAGATTAAATAAGGTTCATAAGGTTTTTCACCTCTTAATCGGCTTATAGTCTATTCGAAAACTCAAAAGGGTACTTTTTTCAATATCGCCAGAATAGCCGGTGACTATGAAGGCAAAAACGCCACCTTTCGCAGCAAGGCAGTTTCATTTATCCG
>DHFP01000069.1 GCA_002402315.1 Clostridiales bacterium UBA4821 | reverse complement strand
ATCCTATAACTCTACCTTACGTAGCATGGTATGGCGGTTGGCAGGCAGTTTACTTAAGGCAAAGGGGAAATTCTATGAGTATTATCTGAATGAGAAAAACAAATATATTGCACGTTTTACTTCAGAAGGATACAAAATTGTGCCGCAGAATAAAATGCCTAAAACCAGCAATGATAAGTATATTTCTGAAGGGCATATCCACAACATGGCATTACGTAAAATGTCCAAACTATTTCTATCTTGTCTATGGCTAGAATGGCGCAAGGCTGAGGGATTACCCATTACCAAACCATATGCTATTGACAAACTAAAACATGACTCTTATATTAGTCCTGAGCAAATGTGTGATAGGGAGATTAAAAGCCATCAAGTGAGAGCACGCCATACAAGTAAAACGTAAATAGCCAAATATGCAAATGGACACATGAAGAATAAGCGAGCCACGTGATTAAATTAATACATCGAAAATAAGCGAGCCAACACCGAGAATAGTTACATTACTTGTAAGTGAGCCAGAACGTACAATAAATACAGAGGATATAAGCGAGTCAGGGGATTAAATTAATACACCGAAAATAAGCGAGCCAGTGGAAAGAGAAATTAATACATCAACACAGAGCGAGCCAATGGATTAAATTAATACATATCGAAAGAGCGAGTCAGTGGTAAAAATGAATACATACCAATTAAGCTAGTCAGTAACAAAGATTAAAACAACGTGTAAGAGCGAGCCAATATCAAAGATTAAAACATCGAGCGAAAGCAAAGCCGGTAACAAAGATTAAACCATCGGGCAATAGCGAGTCAAGCATCAAAATTATCACAACATATAAAAGCGAGCCACCAAACAAAAATAAACACATAGCACAAGGGCGAGCCAACCGTCAAGATTATTTCAATATGAAAGAGCGAAACCTATTGCCCGCACCTGCAAGGCTCTTGATAGTCATAAATCTCATATATTTTAACTTGAGCTTGCCCATCATATTTTGTGCTACTCTCAAATACTTCCTTATAGCCATTTATGCCATCTTTTGAGAAATACAAACGAAATAATAGGCTATCATTCATCTGTTCTTCTGTATAATCTTTATACCCTGCCAATAAAGGTATAGCGTAAAACTTTTGGTGAGCCATCTGATAATCAATTACCACGTATTTACACTTTATTTCTTTAGCTATATTATTAGCTACCTCAGTAGTATCTGTAGTAAAGAATTGAGATATTTTAGTTAAATCACCACCACCAGGATGTACGGGTACTGGGCGTTCCCCCTCTCGTAATATCCAGTAACCATAATCCCACCATGATATAACACCATAAGTATTCTCCTGCGGTGTTTTATCTTTAATAAACTCCAACCCTTCCTGCCATGCCTTAGTAAGAGCATATGGATGTGTATGCGTAACCGATGCAGTCATCATAGAATTAGGGACTATAATCGTAGCGATAATCAACACAACCCCTAATACTGAAAAAACAGGGCTAAAATACTGGCCTTTCAATCCTTCCTTATGTTGTTTTTTAGAGTATTCACGCCATCCATATTTATTGAGAATAAACCACCAGAAATAACCGCTCATCAAACACAAGTTAAGAGCTAAATAGTAACCAAACCTTCTCTGGAATGATGTAATCAGGAACATCATTAAAGTCCATACTAATATAGTCAACCTATCTCCCTTACCTTGTGTTTTGAATGACAGGATAATTCCGCCAATCCCAAATAAGAACGTTAACCCAAAACAACCTATGACTAATCCGAATGTAAACTCCCCATATGGTGCGAACAGAGGTTGGACTTCTGATATGGTACTACCTAAACTACCCGCACTTGCACCCACTGTAGCTGTTAAATTCTGTAATTCCACTAACGTTAATTTAACTAATTCAGGATTATAAAAATAAATTCCCGTAAAACCCGCTATTCCTGCCACTATAATAGATACTATATAAAATGATGGCTTCTTAATATACCTTGATAATATCTGCACAATAAAGGGAACAAGCACAGATAGACCATAGACAAATATATATTTAGCATCATTACTATTCCAAACTGCAAACAGCCCAAACCCCATTCCAAGTGTAATTAGCGTAGATAATGTTAAATCATGGTTAGATACATTTCTATATTTATTGATGATTGATTGCACCACTAAAACAATTAAAAGGATAACAGTATAAATAGGCGCACCCGACCAAGCTAAATAGTACATCCCTAACATAATTCCACTGCCAAAAGACCACTTCCAATTCTTAAATGTTAACACTATAAATAAAATAAGAAGCGTAGTCAAAAATACCTCAAGGGCGTGCTGGTCGCAAACACCTACACTCAATCTTCCATAAAACTCACCTTGCATTACTGAAAGCGAAGCCATCGCTATCAATCCTGCCCACTTATTCCACACTAACCATCCAATCAGAAAAACAAGAATAACAGAAAACAATCCTAAAATAGCAGGCCAGTAAAATCCTACTTGATTAACTGTTAGACCTGAAAATTTGGCAATAGTAGCCACAAGCCATGAATTAAGTGGAGTTTGCCCTACATTTTGTCCATCAGGCCAATTAAGCATTGTTGTATAAGTCTGAATGTTAGGCCAATTATCATAAATATAATCAGCCTGCCATAAGTGATAATATGAATCTACATCAGGGAAGTTATAATTGCCTTCTTTTATTAAATCTTGTGATGGCATGATAATATGAAAAACAATATAAGCAACGATAGACAAAGCAAATACAGACCAGAAAAATACCTCTATTTTTTTACTACGAGACCTACTATTGCTAATAATTGTCTCAGGTGATTGTATCTTGTGCTTCTTTTTGCTCATTTCATATCTACCTTATAAGTTTGTAATACTACAGCATCGCCACTTCGATAAACTTCTTTTACATATTCACCTTTAGTTACTAATTGTGAACCATCTAATTCACTATTAACTAAATAGGCCAATACTCCATCTTTTAACAGGAAGGGTAATTGTTTACGCATCCCTACATCCGAAGTCTCTATCAGTTTGCCATGCTTAGTATTCCAAGATGTTAAGAAAAGATATGCAGAATCACATTTATACATTCCATAAATAGAGACCATCCTATCATCCGAACCCCAAGCCTGTACACAAACATCGGGAATTAACTCAAGGTATCCAGAGAGTAAATATGAACCATTAGAATCAGATACTATCTTAATATTTTTATCCGATTCATTCACTAACCACTGTACACAATTTAAATCATCTTTTGTTGCTACCCCAGTAAGTCCTGTATCCTCGGCACTTAACGCCCATGAAAAGGGAATAACCAAGTCATATGTATTTTGATATTGCATTAGCCAGTAAATAAGCCCTGAAGTAAAGGCAAAATAAACAAATAGGATTGAGATTATTATAGTCTGGATTTTCTTACTCACTTGCCAATCCTCTCAGCTATAAATTCAGTACCTACTACAAACATAGGTGCAAGTGCAAATAAGGCATAATGATAAAACCTTGTCATATTTATTATCACTGAGATATTGGGTACAAAGATACACATTATCAATAACACACCCGCAACCCCTACAAACCCGACATATTCAGCAGGATAATTATGTTTTTTATAAGCAAATATCAACCACAGAACCCCTATAATAATCAATAACTCAGTTAAATACTGCACTACACGAAATACTTTACCCTCAATGGGCATATTCATAAAGTCCGCCCCTATGCCTAATTTAACTAAAGTAGGTGCTTCTTTTATACGTTCAGATACTTTATATTGAGTAGAGCTTTCTTGCTCATTACCCTGTTTGTTATTTAGCACATCCTCTTGTATATTATCTTGCTCACTAATAGGGGTGTCACTCTGTTGAGGCAGGTTATTAACCACCACTTCAGTTACACTACGCACCGCCATCCCGTTGGCTGCCTGCCCATGATAAGCAAAAAATACACCTACACATATTACAAGTGATAATCCTAAAACTAATAAATTAGTCTTTTTATTCTGTACTAATCTCCACTTCCACCAATTTGTAACCAATCTAAAAATAAATATGCCTAATAGAAAACATAATCCGATAATTCCTACGGTGTAGTGCGCCAGAATAGCCAAACTTAAACATATCACTATAACTAAGCCTTTAACCCACTGTCGCCAATTACTCACCAGAGCATAGAACATAATAGTTAAAAATAACTCTGCCACCATACTTTTAGCTATCTGTGCTATCTCCATTGAATACACAGGAATAATCATAAAGAATATAGAGGCATAATAAGCTCGCTTCTCCCCGAATATCCCTTTATACATCTTAAATAGAATTAAAGGCACACCCGCTAAAAATAATGGGAATACAATCTTAAATATCCAGACAATATCACAGTGGAATAGTTTAGAGAGAAATGGAGCTAAAGCTCCTATAACAAAAGATGTATTGCTTGCACTATGACCAGTTATATCCCAAGAATGTGTTAGGTCATACCTTGCCCAGTATATCTCATCGTGTATATCTGACCCCACCACATCTAATCCCATCATCGTAGTTTGCCAGACTAAACTTAAAGCTAAAGCATATACATAAAGATAAAGCTCTTTGCCCTTAATCTTATCCTTTGCAACTAAAACAGTAACTACACAAACTGAAATGATAACTAAAAGGGGCGTAACCCAAGTACCTAACTGCGCCCCTATAGCGGTGATAATCGGCAGCAAACACGCAAAACTAATCGCTTTTTTCATCTTTAGCTAACATAGATTTTAATTCTTTTATCTCAACTTCTAAATCATCTATCCTTTTACTTACAGGATTATCACCGTGTCTCCAGAACTGGTCTGCCCAAAACTCAAAGTTACTCGGAGTAAATAGCTTATACTCCACTAACAAAACAATTATACCAAGAATAATAATTCCTAAAATAAATGCCCAAAATGATATATTCCATCCCAAATCCGCTGACCACGGTTGAAACCATGATACATAGGCCATAGGGATTAACATAGCAGTATTAAACAAAGATAAATACATTGACGCATTACTTACAGTATTACGCAATGCACCCCACCATATACCTATGTTATACTGTTTGAATATCTTTTCCCGTATCTTCAACTTCATCTTTTAGCCAGCATTTGTCAAACAAAGGGCAATTTCTATCACACAATTCACCCGTACCCGCCTTGCGACACTCGACAATGGTATCTTTCATTGGTTTTCACCTCCACGCATCGATAATATAACCGTTTTCCAACCATTCAGACCATATATCTTTAGTTATCTTAGTTTCTTTGATATTATTGAACTCTGGTAAATATTCCCTAATCAATTTTACATAATTTCTATTCCACAAACCATCTTTGTAGACTGATTTACCATCACCATTAGGGAGATGGCGTTCTAAAAACACCACAGCTTTGGTGGTTCTTAACCCGATTTGCTCAAATACAGTATTTATTTTATCTTCGCCTATATAAATTAAAGAGGCATCAGAAAAAACAACATCAAATCTCATGCTACGTAACTTATATAATCTATCAATGGGATAATTTAACAACCAAATATTATTATTTTTATCTTTAAAGTGATACTTTTCAATACCATATTTAATACAATCTTCATTTATATCAATCCCTAAACATAATGTTTTAGGGCTTCTACGATTAACTAACTCTAAATTAATACCCACATTACACCCCAATTCAAGCACGCTTTTAGGTTCATATTTCATTATTGTATCCACTAAAAGTTTACGATGCGGATGATCTATAGATTTCCAGTACCCGTCTAACCAATCAGTCTGCTTAAAATGCCAATCCTTACCCGATTTTCTATTTGCCCAATACCCCTCAAAATCTTTTGTACTATGGGGCTTAAACTGGAAATAAATCTCAAGTGCAAATTTATATAATCTACTCGTACCCAAATTCATGTTTTTCTACTTTTTTCATAAATTCTACAATTTTATCACTTACATAATCTACTTGGTTATCACTTAATTCCTGATACATAGGCAAGGAAATTACATCATCACTAATAGCTTCTGTCATAGGCAATTTAAACCCCTGCAAACCAAGATTGTATTGCTTATTCAACGGCGTTTTCCAATGTATTAATACCTCAATTCCTTTAGAATTGAGATACTCAATACACTTATCCCTGTAGGGAACTCTCACAGGATAATTCTGATATACATCATAGTAATCGCCATCACTTGGCGGGATGGGGATACTATGTTCTCCTAATATACTTACTAAATTCTGATTATACAATGAGGCAATTTCACGCCTGCGTTCTATCCATTCGGGGATATATTTAAATTTATAATTTAGTACGGCTGCTTGTACATTATCCAATCTTGAGTTATAACCATAACCCCATACCTGTTCCTGCCCCTTTACTCTACCATAATCACGCAATGCCCTTAACTTCTCATAAATCTCCTCATTATTTGTTACAATAGCCCCTGCATCGCCCATTGACCCTAATAATTTACCTGGGAAAAAGCTAAAACACCCAACGCCAAAAGACCCCGCCTTTTGTCCTTTATATTTTGCGCCAAGCGCTTGAGCGGCATCCTCTATTAGAATCAGGTTACGGCGTTCCGTTACACTCGTAATATAATTCATATTACAGCAACGCCCATTTAAATGTACGGGCAAAACTGCTATCGTAAAATCATTTACATTTTCTTCTACCTTTTTAACATCAAGATTATAATCCCAATCAGAATCTACTAATATCGGAGCAGCCCCACAATCTACTATAGCATCTATCGTAGCTAAAAATGTATGCGATGATACTATAACTTCCTGCCCCGCTGAAATTCTGCACACCCTTAATGCAAGCCTCAAGGCATCTGTACCTGAATTGACCCCAACCGCATACTTAACCCCTACAAAATCAGCAAGGGTGCGCTCAAACCTTTCAACATCATCTCTAAGTATATAATCTCCATCCATCATCACACGCTTAATTTCTTTTAATATATCTTTCCCATATAGTTTGGACTGTATACGATAATTTACATAAGGGACTTTCCATACTTCTGACATTTTATAACGCCTCTTTAATTTTATTTACAATGGATTCAGCATCCAAGCCATTGATTTTCCTGAGATATTCCTGACTACCTACTTCTTTACAAAACTTATTCTGTAGCCCTATTCTTAACAAGTGGGTATCATCTAGTTCTAAATCCTTCATATTCTCAGCCACCACGCTTCCTAAACCGCCACTCAAATTATGTTCCTCTACAGTTACTATAAATTTAGATGTACAACAATACATTACTAAAGACTTCGTATCAAATGGCTTAATTGTATGATAAGATAATATGGCTGGGTGTATATTATTAAATTTGTCTCTAATCTTATAAACTTCCTTTGTTATACTACCACAGGAAATAATCGTCATTTTATTACCATAACATAATATATTAGCCACACCTATTCGGGAATGAAGCGATTGCCCCATCGTAACAATACATTCATCATTACTCCCCTGCAATCTTAAATACGTTGGGGTATTGTAGGTTGTGCATAATTCTTTAGTTAACGCTTCTGTCTCAAGCGGGTCGCAGGGGCTTATCACTGTCATATTAGGTAAAGCCCTCATAACTGCTATATCTTCAGTAGCATGATGGGAACTTCCCAAAGCACCATAATATAACCCTGCGCCTGAACTAACTATTTTAACATCCAAGTTATGATAGCAGACATCATTCCGTATTTGCTCTAGACATCGTAAGGTGGGAAAGTTGCCCAATGAATAACAGAATACTTTTTTACCCTGCATAGCCAAGCCCGTTGCTATGCCTATCATAGATTGTTCGGCTATCCCCACATTGATAAATCTATCAGGAAATTCTTGTTGAAAAGGCTCAACAAGATTAAACCCTACATCCCCTACCAAAAGATAGATATTTTGATTTATACGGGACTGCTCTATTAAAGTATTTATAAAGGCTTTACGCACTTAATCCCTCTAAAGCTAATTTTAGTTCTTTATCATTAGGATATCTATAATGAGAGTCTAATCTACTCTCATAAAATGAAACGCCTTTACCCTTTACTGTCTTACAAATTACACACTTAGGCTTATCTGTATCTAAATCCCGTACTATATTGAGTATTTTACTCAACATATCTATATTATGCCCATCAAGTTTATAAATTCTCCATCCGAAAGATGAAAACTTAGCACCTAAATCATCCCCACATTGGCTAAAAGACTGTAACTCATTATTGTCTATTAAAGCAACCAGATTACTTAGCTTGTACTCACTGGCAAATCGAGCGGACTCCCATACACTACCTTCATTTGTCTCACCATCACCCATTAAACAAAATACCTTTTGACTTCTATTTGCTAACGCCATACCACAGGCTACGGGTAATCCATGCCCTAATGACCCTGTAGAAAATTCAACACCATCTACGCCATACGTTACGTGCCCGCTTAATTTAGCACCATCTTGACAGTAATCATCCAACATTTCAGCCGTTACTTTATGACCTGTTAAACTTAACGCTGAATATACAGCAGCAGCACAATGACCTTTACTTACGATTAATTTATCATCCTGTTTTAATACTTCGTTATATAATACTGCTAATATATCGGCACACGATAAACATGAACCTATATGCGATGCTTTCGCATTATGACACATCTTCAATGATGAGATGCGTATTTGCTGTGCTAATTCTTTATTATCCATTAACTTACCCTATACAACATATATACTATGAAAGCCACATAGTAGATAAAAATTAAACTTCCATAGAGCAATCCAAAGTCTATTTCTTGTATCATAGGAAAAAGACTTAACCCCAAGTCAATATCCAAGGGTAAAATAATTTCTCTCATTTACGGCGAACAATGGCACGCCGCCACGGATGCCCATTTTTTCTAAACCATTTATCACTGCAAATACGATTACAGAAGATACGCTTATCAAAGGCTGCCTTTGTCTCATTGCCCCTGCGCTTTAATACCCTGCCACAATTTTTACACTTTTTTATCATTTACTCTCCTACGGAATAGTTATCTTATATCTAGCCACCTTTCAAAACCATACACCCTGTACCAATCAATAAATCTTTTAAGCCCTTCCTGTATACCGATTTCAGGATACCACCCATAAATTTGTTCTGCCCTTGTCGCATCCCCACATAATCTATCCACCTCTGCCATACGTTTATTTGTATATATGGGTTTTAGTTTACTACCACTGATTTCAATTATCATCTCAGCTAACTCTTTAATTGAGTAATCAACCCCAGTAGCAAAATTTACAGGTTCATGTACTAAATCAGGATACTTTAATACCAAATCATACGCCCTAACTATATCGTCAATGTAAGTGTATTCTCTGCGCTGTGAACCATCACCATAAATAATCGGGGGGATACCATTCAATACTCTGCGTGTAAATAAAGAAATGACAGCACCATACCCTATATCCCTCTGTCTTGCCCCAAATATATTAAACGGTCTCATTATTACAACATCCATACCATAAGTTTTTTGGTACGCTGCACACATTCTATCCATCGCTATCTTGGAAGCTCCATACGGATGAGGTGCATTGAGAGGGTGTTTTTCATCCATAGGTACATACAACGCCGTACCATATACTTCAGAAGATGATGAAACTATAATACGCTTTACATCATAAAACCGTGCTAACTCTAAAATGTTTTGAGTCCCATGTACGTTTATGTCCCATGTTAATTCTGGCTCAATATAGGAGCGGTCTACATGAATTTGGGCTGCCAAATGGAATATAACATCTACTCCATTAATCAGGCTGCCCATTAACTCTTTATCTCTTATATCACCCTTCACCAACTTGAAATTATGATAGTCTAAAAGATGTTTAATATTATCCAATGACCCTGAAAGAAAATTATCTACACAAAGTACAGTATGCCCTTCTTTAACGTACCTTTCACATAGATGAGACCCCACAAATCCTGCACCACCTGTAATTAATATTCGCAAATGTTAGTCTCCTAATTCAGTTTTGATTTTATTTGGCGTCTTTTTAAGGTTTTGTTACACTCAACACAAAGACGATGGTATTTTGATTTAGAAGTACGCTCAATAGGTTGACCACATATTTTACATTTCCACTTAAAATCCATCATTTTTCTGCAATTCCATGAAGTTTGGAATGGCATTTACCACAAACTAATATAACATTATCTCTATCAGTAGGACTGCCCCCTAAACTTCTAAATTTAATCTCATGTTTACTTAATCCTCTCCAATCGGGTACTTGCTTACACAACATACACAACCCACCACTCTTTTCTAATAGTTCCTGTTTTAATTGATATTCCTCTCTATTTTGTGCTAACTTTACTTTGCTAATTTTATTAATCGGTGTACACCTCATATTTACACATTATAACATATTATATCTATGTTATCAATTATCTCGCCCTACTACCAATAAGAGTTGCCTTATCAATCTCCCACCCTTTTATAACATTATCCCGCAATATATTCATCGCATCATTCGCATTATTTGCCGTGATACACTCTACTTTGGTGGCTAAATGAACCTTGGTTTCAACATTAACTAAAGTTACTTCAAACACATAAATCATCTTACTTGTCCCGCTGATTTAATATCGATATATAACTGACTATAATCGTTAGCTTTCTCATCTATTGATAAATTTTTACGAATACACTGTTGCTGATTAAAAACCATCTCATTTAAAATTGTCATACCAAAATCATCTATACCTATAATACTTTTTATCTGACTACTTAACCCAATAACATTACCAAAATCAATAATAAAACACTGCCCCATTTTCCTACAATCTTCCGCTGCCCCTGTACCCTCAGTTACTATAATAGGAGTGTTACACATAATAGCTTCAAGTGCAGCGAACGGCAACCCCTGTTCTGTCCTTGACGGAAATACACAAATATCACAGTCAACAAGATACTCTAATTTATCTCTACCCGATATATAATCAGTAAATATAACTTCATCGTCTATCCCTAATTCATTGACCAGCTTGTGTAACTCTTTCCCAAATCCCATGTCCGTGCCCGCCAATACTAAATAGAGATTATCCTTATCTTCTATATCGGCAAATGATTCTACCAAGAAGTCTAAGCCCTTTATCTTATCCAATCCACCTAAAAACCCAATGATTTTAGCATCGCTGGGTAATTTATACTTACGTTTAAACTCACCTTTCATGGGCAAATTATTAAATACAGATAAGTCATAAGGACAAGGGATTATCTTAATTCTATCCTCTTTAACTCCCGCCCTTAAATATTCCTGTTTGCCTATTTCAGTCTCCGCCACACAGAAAGTAGCATCCTTAACTATTTTATTGGCAAATAACCAATCAAATGTTCTTAAAACCAATTTATGCATCCAACCACCCTGAATAGGAAACCCGTGTGCATCCACAATATACGGAATATGATATTTTTTACACTGCTTATAAGCTACGATATTCTGAAATGTACGGCAACCCTGCATATGCACTACATCAACATCTTCAGTAAAAACGCCTTTCCGCCAACTAATTAACGGATTCCTACGTGTAATATGAAAACCCATAAGTGTAAATATCGTCTTAAATGGCATTATCCAAACGTGCTTACCATTCTGATTTAGTCCACTGTAAGCCTCATACATATCATATTCATAATCGCTTGTAAATACGCCTATATCAAACCCCTGCTTTTCTAACGCTTTAATTAGATTTTTAGTTATAACATATCCACCACCGCCACTCTTGGGTGAGAAGCGGGGGGCAACCATTAAGATTTTCATTCCCTTACTCCGTAATTTATTCTCATATATTCATTAATCTGGTCAACTTCAAATAATAGACTTGGAGAATTAACATAGCCCATTTCTTTATCTATAACAAATTCCTTTATAAAAGATTTTAAGTCCTTATCCAAACACTTGCCCCCATATGCCTTGCCATGCACCGTGCCATACTTACCTATACGGTTATCTCTTGATACTACTTCCGCCACTAAATTTGAGTCTATACCTAATTCCTTACAATATAAGAATATTTCGTTCCAGTATGAAATCTTGGTAGCTAACATCATATTCGCAGCATATTTACACATCTCCGCTTCTCTTAAACTCATTCTATAAATAGGGGCTCCGATAGGCTTATAAATAGACTCAAGCACATCACCCGATTTTTTATCAAACTCTCCAATTACAATTCTATCTTCACTCCCAAAATCACGCCGAAACTTCTTATCATCTGTCCAACTTGAATGGGATTGCGTTAAAAATTCAGGATTAACACACAACCCAAAATTAACCTTATTCTCTCTGAGTATGGGCAAGATAACATCCTCGGCTGTCTTAGGCAGGACTGTAGATTTTATTACAACCAGATACCATTTTGAAATCCCCTTTAATGCCTTTGCAATACTCCCAACTGAAGATTTAATATACGAAAGGTCAATCCCGTCATTATAGGGTGTAGGTACGCAGATAAAGCACATATCTGTCATTAAAGTAACTTCAGTTATTGAGTACGATACAAAACAACCCTGTTTATTTAAGTCCTTTAACTTTTCAGCATCCGTATCATAGTAATTAACTTCATGCCCTAATTTACTAAAGCCTTGCCCTATATCTTGCCCTACAATACCACTGCCTATTATTGCTATCTTCAATATGATTTCCCCCTTATTTTCAATCCATATAATAACTTATTCACCACACCAAAGTTCACCTTTTAGAATTTTTGGCTCTCTTAAGTCGTGTACACTTGGAGGATTTTCTATTTCTAAGGGTAAACTACACTTCTTTATACTAGCCATAGGAAAACCCCATTCATCAACCCAATAATACTCATCTACATAAAGATTATTCCCTTCTATCTTATACTCATCAAAGTAAATATTTTGTCCTTCTATTCCAATAGAGTAATTTGATGACATTTCTAACTTTTGATTAGCAGACCCTACTAAGGGAAAGTATGTTAAGGGAAAAACTGCAAAGACAAGTAGTACACATACTAGCATCTCTCTATATTTTGTAATTGCCGAAGTTATTACAATCATAAGTATAAAAGCTACTGACACTATTATCGCTATCCACATATTTAATCTCCTATTCGGTAATTCTTAATATTCCACAAATTTCATTTTCCCTTTTTAAGTTTATCCCTCAATAAATTAACCTCCTTAAGCCAAAACTTATAACACAAATAACACAATATCCAGAATATAGTTATAGCTATAGCAAATGAGTCTACGTAATAACTAAATCCACTAACAGAAATTTCATTTAGTAATTTTATGGTCTCACTATATAAATACACACTAAATATACAGTATGTAAATAAACCAAATACAAAAACCACAAATTTACAAAACAATAAAAACCCTTTCATTTTATTGCTATCTTCAATACGATTTCCCTCTTATTTTTAATCCCTTACGTCTTAACTCATCAGTTTTAAGTTTAGAACATTCCATACACAGGAATTTAGGCTCACTTTGGCGTTTATCATAATTGGGTGCTAGTACTAATCTCCATAGTGAAGCTTCTTTTCCACATTTATCACATATCCCGTTTTCCTTAACGTGCCACATTTCTACTGATGCTGATGTAAAGATAAACCTATCTACCCAAAAGAATATACAGCCACCAATAAGATTAGCAACAATAGTACCTGCCCATGTTTGCCACGTTCCCCAAATTGGCGTACCCGTAAATAACGCTACAATAGGTGCAAGTATAGGGCTACTTAACTGCCACCTGCCTATATACAATAAAAAACGCCTAATCACTTTTTGATTACACCTATGCCTGTAAAAAATATCTCTTTATACTTCCGCTTCACACAATGAGCAAAATCACAAAAAGCTGAGTTATCATTTATGTCATGTGAAACTATTAATCCATTTTTATCAAGCGACATCCACGCCACCTCATATTCCCACTGCATAGTATTATAGGTGTGTTCGCTATCATGTAAGAACATATCTATATTCCCAATCTCAGCAAGTAAAGGGCGTAATAAATCATAGCTTTTGCCTACACGCAGAGACCATCTTTGCCTTAAATAATCAGGAATTACAAACCCCGTCTCATCTACAGTATGAGCTTCCTTAATAGCTATATTGGGTAAATCTATTGAATATAGTTTACCTTTACCGTTATCCTCTAAAGCCTGCAAGATATATGCACTCGATACACCCGCTGATACGCCCGTTTCAACCACCTGATATGGGGACAATTCCCGTACTATCACATACAAAACTTCAGGACAAATAACCTGTCCATAGTTTATATTGCCTAATCTACTCTTAACTGTATCTTGAAATTTGCCGTTGTTGCGTATCTGATTTAAGTAACATACAACATTATCCATACGCCACCCAAGAAAGTTACATAACTGTAATAATTGTCTATCTACTGAACATTGTATCCCCTGATTAACATAATTAAATAAAGCAATAGGGTCTTTAGTTAAAATCCTCATCCCCTCTTTTAAAGAATAGCTATTTAACAAGATTGGAGGTCTATTTGCCACGTTCCAATACCCCGTACATAAATTTGTATCCGTTACCCGCCGAAATTATACAAATAGCAAGGATAAATAATATACAGTCAATAATTAATGCTTGTATGGGGCTTAAACTACCAAAATACTTTTCCAACGCCCCAAAACAAAGATTACAAGTATCATACTTAACACCCGACATAATCATCCACACATTATTGGTAATAAAGCACAGTGTTAAAGGAATACACCCAAACAAAGCTACCCATTGAGGCCATATCTGTAACACTAAAAGTAACCCAACAAGTAGCTCAAACCACGGCAGTATATATGCAATTAACTCAGCTTCCCATCCTGATAATGAAAATACAGGTGCAAGATTTTGTAAAAATTCTGTCTCATTCGGTAAATTTATAAATAACTTCCCAACCCCTGATAATATCAAAACACAACCTAATAAAACACAACAAATTAAACCTAATTTATGATGCCTCGGATTATGTCTATTATTCATTAACTATCCTGTAATTTTTCTTAGAGGATATTTTATCACATATCTTGATACTGCACTACTGAAATTAGGATAAGCATTTTTATATTTGCAGGCCGTCTTAAAATCATTCCAGTATAGTTCAGCTCTATGTTTTATCCCCATTTTATTAGGCCATACTGTGTATTTCGTAGTTACATCAGACAAATTACGCATCTCGCCCTTTAACCCTAACTGCATCCATAATTCATAGTCATTGATATTCCACAGATTTTTAACGGGCTTATATCCGCCTGTCTCTAAAGCTAATTCACGTCTGTACAGCACAGCAGAATGGCAAAATGGATTTTCAATCAGCATTGTACCCCGAATATCCTTATCACTTAAAGGACAAAATTTATCTTCTGCACTTGTACCATCTGGGTAAACCCTCTTTATCTGTGTGCCCACTAAAACAACATTAAATACCTCCGCCAACCAAAACTGCTTATATAACTTTTCATTATCTACCCATTCATCATCACCATCTAAAACCGCCACATACCTGCCTGCAGAATTTTCTAAAGCTATATTCCGTGCATCCGCCAAATGTTTTTGTGGTTCGTGATAGTAACTGATCGAATCATCATTTAAACTTCTTATAAAATCACGATGTATGCCATCTTTTGTGGTATCAACAATGACTATTTCAAAATTACAATTATTCTGTCTTAAAACGCTTCTAACAGCCCTGTTTAATAATTCAGGTGTATTAGATGATACTATATTAACAGACACATCTAACAAAGTTAATCTTTCCTGATATAATTACTCATCACCCTTGAAATAGCATCGGGACATGATATAATTTTTTCGCCATCGTCAAAGGTAGGATTACTACAATGTATCCCCGACAAATCCTTGACATATTCTTTTAGTTCAACACCACCTCTCAACCCTAACGAAATAGCCCGTGTTAATGCTTCTGTAAAACAGGCTGCACAACCACCACTTTTCCCCAGTTTTGCAAACACTTCAAACACGCCATCCTGATCTTTATTTACACTAACATACAGAGTACCACAACCTACTGCCACTTTATGCGTTTCACCCTCTAAAATTTTGGGTCTTTTCTTTACATCAGCCATTACTTTTCCTTGGTATTTTATTCAACAATTTTAACGGTAGTAAAGCTTATATTGGATTACCAATGACTTACTACTTAAATCAACCAAATGCCTGTTTTTTAGCCATTTAGGGGCTATTCTGCCGTTTTACTCATACTATTTTTATCTATAAGTTCTTGTATTTTGTCGGCAAATACATGGTGGGGTTTAGCCCTACCAAATTCCCACTTATAAACAGAAGTACCTGTAACACCAACTAACTTACCGAATTTAGCCTGCGATAAGTTCATAGAAAGCCTTAGTTGACGAATATCTTTACCTTCCATAATTAATTAGATTAACAAATTATAGAAGATATGGCAAATTACTCCTATTCCTCATCTTCATCTTCTTCGCCCTCGCCCTTAGTCATAACAACTGAAATATCCAAAGGCATTGATTTGTACTGTGAATGAAGTAGCATACGCCCATTTTTAGGATTTACAGGGTAAAGTCTTTTCTCATCAACATTTAAATCTATTGAACGTATAATATGTTCCATTTGTCCTAACTTCTCAAGTTTATTTAGCTTACACGATTTCTTTAATGTCATAGGAGACCACTTCTCCATTTGATATTCAGTTAAATTGGGATTTTTACGTGCCTGTTCATATAACCATGAAAAGCGCAGCGAAAAGTCCGCAACCTGTTCATGGTCTTTACTTTCTACTGCCACCACTCCACTTGATACCGCAATAACCCTACCCTCACCTGAAAATCGCCACTGCCCTAACTTACTCAACTAATAACACCTCCCCATTAGGTTTACATGAATAGTAGGGCTTAAAGGGAGGCTCTTTATCAACGAGATACCATGAGTCATTTTTATCATACAGATAAGTACACATATTCACGAGCCTTGATGTGATTCGTACATTTTCAATAGTTCCTTCGGTTACTCTTTTCATTCTTTTTTCCTCCATTTAATAATGCTACGACTACTATAATTAAACCAACTGCAAGTACAAGCCCTATTAAGAAAAAGGCTGATAAGTATTCATCAGATGGCTGAGAAAATAGCCAGTTAAAATAATTAAACCAATCTTGGCTTTCAAGCCAAACTCTAAAACTATCACTATCCAAGATAACCACTCACTTCTTTTAATCCCTCAAAACCTTAGGCGACTCTCGTCTATCTTCGTGATTCTGTAGTCTTTGGGGATGTATTGCTTTAACACGTTCTCCCACCGATTTTTGCATAACCAAATCATCATAGAGGACAGTGATGTTAAAAATGTCCCCATTATCACATTCGATAAAAACCTTATCTTTAAAATGGCTTACTTTCATTTACTCTCCTTTCAACACTATATTTCATCTCTTATCCCATAAATCCATACTTATTTCAAACCCGTAATGCCCACCGGCCATAGACTTTCTCCAACACATTGACCAAAACATATAATTACGCTTCAGTGAATTAATAATATCTTCATTCCCCGACCAACCGCCTGTGTGCAGTTCTAACTTCATACACTTTTTGCGAAAGATATGATCTCTCCCTTCACGGAGATTAAATCCCCAATCTGGTTGCCACCATAAGTTCTGGATGAATTCAATCAGAGATTTAAATCCTGCTTCCCAGTTCCAGTTCTCGATCTTGTTTAATTCGTCATCTCGTGGATATTCATCGCTCAATTTAGCCCCTCCATAGATTTACTTAACCTCAGTATTTAAAACTCCATTTATTATTCTTTTTAACATGTTACCATCTATTTGCCTAAAATTAGGCTTTTTATTCTCTCTATATAGTATTTCACTAAAACACTCTATTATGGCACCCCTTGAGCCATTCTGACGCTATTTTGTTAGCCTTTCTTGTATCGCCTCCCAATCTTTAGGTCTCCAAACAAAGGTTTCAGCACCCACTTCCCGAAAGGCATCTAACCAAGTATCCTGCTCTAAGCTAACCTTCCCTTTATCAGACTTTACTTCAGCTACAATCATTTCCTTACCATTAAGCATGATTAAATCGGGGAATCCCTTACCATCTGCCTGTACAGGTGTACGCCATCCTTTAGAAGTTAAAGCAGGACGGAAGTGGACAACTTGCCATCCGTATATATGGGCTAAGTCAATTATTTGGAGAAGTAAATCGTTCTCAGTCATTTAAAACGGCAACTCCTCTGGCTCAACTTCGGTGTCAATTGGTATATCGGAATCATTATCAATTTCAGGTTTTGCCTCTGTTTTAGCTAATTTCCGAAAATTTAAGACTTTATTAGCTAAGATTTCAAGTGAATATCTTTGCTCACCTTTATTATCAGTCCCCCTGCGCAAGTTTAATTTACCTATGCACATTACAGGTTCGCCCTTAATTACTCTACTATTGACATTCTCGGCTAACTTCCCAAAACAGCTTACCCTAAACCACAGGGTGTCCTCTTTCCACTCTTCATTCACATATCTGCCATTATCTACTGCCACGTTGATTTGTGTTACTGGCTTCCCTGAAGGTGTATAGCGCATTTCGGGGTCATTCCCGCAGTTCCCTACTATCGTAATTGTATTAAAACTTGGCATGAATTTAAATCTCCTATAATTTCTCTAATTTATATTCTAATTTATACTTCCTATTAAAACTCTCATAGATTCTATTTATCTCAGTTCGTTTGCACCATCCTATTTCAATCTTATTTTCTATCTCAGCAACCCAAAAGCATTGATTGCCTTTAATTGGGTAAACTCTAAACGTATTGCTTGCGTTTATCATCCCATGTTAAATCTACCTTAAAGTTCTGCTCATCTCCCTGTCGTGCCTTTCTTACTATCAGTTCCGCTTTATTGGGGTCAGCATCATCCCTGAAAAATGAATCCCTGTGCAAGAACATAACCACGTCGGCATCCTGCTCAATCCTGCCACTGTCCCTTAAATCTGAAAGCTGCGGTCTTGGGTCTTTTCTCATAAATATCTCCCTGTTCAACTGGCAAATAACTAAAAATGGCACACCCAATGTAATGGCCATCAGCTTTAATTTCCTCGAAATATAACTAACCCTTTCATATGAGCTACTACCAAAGTTATCATCTAGCAAGCCTATATAATCTATTATAACCAAGTCTAATCCATACGACAACTTCATATAACTTGAAACGGCATACACTGAATCTGTTGTAATATTCTGTGGATTTGTGCCTGTGCCTAAACTATAGAAGTAGAGATTTTGCTCTGCAAATTCACCCACAGCGTTATAAACCTCTTTACCCAGTTCATCGGAATAATTACCTCTACGGATTGTGGACATTGAGCGTTGTGTTACTGAAGCTACACGTCTATCCATAATCTGCATCGGGGTCATCTCTAATCCCACATAAAGCACCTTGAAGTGTTTACATAGACGGGCTGCTATTGTATCAACTGCCAATTTGGTTTTACCTAAACCTGTGGCTGCACTCAATATCCAGTATTCCCCTGGGAACATACCACCACATAAAATATCAAGCTCCTCTATGCCTGTAGAGATAGCTACACGCTTACCCGATGAAGCATCGCTATAATGTTGCATAGCTAAAGTCGCCATCTCTTTTGGGGTAATTAACTGTGGGACAGCAAGGGTCTTTTGAACATCAAGCACCATCTGCCCTACAGTCTGCATGGATTTATCTACATCAGGCTCTTCAAAACCAAGTTCGGATATTTGCCCGCCCATTGATATAATTCTGCGCCTTATAGCCAAACGTTTTACTATCCTGCCATAGTATTCGATGTGGATAGACGTAGGTACATGGGCAATCAAGTATGATAGGTATGCAGCACCACCAGCATCGTCTAATTTTCCCATATCTATAAGTTCACGTGCCACTGTAATCTGGTCAATAGCCTCTCCTCTGCCAAATAACTGTTTACACGCCCTAAAAAGTAACTGGTTTTGCTCACTAAAGAAATCTGAGGGGTCAAGCAACTGTGATACAGATAACATACTATCGCTATCAATTAAAAGTGAGCCCAATACTGATTCTTCTGCATTTAACTCATACGGAGGCAGCCTATTTTTCCCCATCAATTAAACTCCTATACTTGACATAAATCAATAATAAATTCTAGCGCCAACTAATTTTAAGATACTCTTTTTATATTAATGGATAGTTTGTTTATTATCTTCCTCCAAATATTTATAGGCAGCCTTGCAAAAGGCTTCAGGTATTGTCTTGCCAAATTCTGAAATAAATGGGTCTAAGTCAGGTACACCTATAACACAAATAAATTTATGTTTTCCGCAACGGGTATTGCCTACTGCCCAATGATCTTTAATTCGCGGCACTATGTACTGGATACATACATCCATAGAGTGCATAAAGTCTGGTAACTTAGTTACCTCTATTCCTGACGGATATTCTACCCAGCAACTTTCGGTCTCTGTAAATCCCAATGCCTTTGCTATTTTATTGTTTGTCATTTTATATTCTCCCTACATTTCTTTTCCAATTCCCTTTCCATGTCCCATATTTCAATTTCTTCTTCAATGCTCATAGTCCTCTTAAATGCCTCACAATCTGTTAATAGATGTTCTTTTAAGCCCATAAGGTCAAACCCATTTTCTTGGCAGAACGGACATTGAATATCCGTCTCTTTATCAATCATTTTATCCTCTCCTGTATAAATTCAGAGAATGTTTTACCGTTTTGTGTTAGAGTAGTAACTATACAGATTGGTTTCTCATTCACTTGAGTAATCCATTGATATAACATATCGTCTATCCATCTAAGGGTCTTACCTTTAGATAGTAGTTCCTCCTGCCCTTCATAAACTCTTAATTTTATGCACCGTTCTTTATCTTCCTTGTTATCGCATCCTTCCTTGCCAGGGCAGCCATAACATGGTTCAGGATATCCCCCATCATCTACTATAATTACTTTTAACATTTATTCACTCCTTTTCTATTCTTCAGCTACTTTAATTTTGTCAGAATTAATTTTAAATACTAACCCATTCTTAAACTTAACGTGATAAATAATTTCTCGCCCGACTATATATCCCTCATTATCTGAGGGGATAGTAGAAAGGGGGTTTCTCGCTATTACTTTTGTTCCTATTTTATACACTTATTTATTCTCCTTTTGATATAGTTAAGCTCAAGTTCCATCTGCCGTTTATTGAGTAGGTTGTAATAGCTCCTAAGTCCTTCGTTTAACAGACATCGGGCTCCATTAGGGTCTTGTTGTTGTAGCTCCTCAAAATTGGTACGTATTATTCTTTCCCCACGGGCCGTAAGAATAATGTTTTCATTTTCACATGTTATAGGTTCTCCGATAACTTGCGATAAAGTAACTTCAGGCTGAGTGAGTTTTCTAATCATGCTTTTATCTTGGTCATATTCTTTGCAGGTATTCTTCCATTCAGTTCTGAGATTATTCTCATCTTCCTGCGCCTTACCCCTTATGCACATAATCTGGTCTCTACAGTCTCTGCCTAAATCCCAGCATTCTTCACACATAACAGTTGGCCGTTCTGATTGGAAGTTAGGTTTATCTAAGTCGCACACCCAATCGAATAAAACTCGACACTCAGTACATATTTCCTTATTGCACATACAACAAATTTTATAGTCATTAGATACAATAGGATGCCCGCACCTATCACAGAAATAATCGACCTCCTTGACTTCCTTGATATGTTCTTTTCTCATTTTTACTCTCCTATATTCATTGGCAATGGTACTTTGCTTATGCGCTCAACTGCCAGTTTACAATAATCAGGGTTCAACTCTATTCCTAT
>DHFP01000025.1 GCA_002402315.1 Clostridiales bacterium UBA4821 | reverse complement strand
TAGCACGCTATGTTAGAGCGCACCGTTTCGTTCCAGCTGAAAGAGCTTTACAACCCGAAGGCCTTCTTCACTCACGCGGAATGGCTGGATCAGGGTTGCCCCCATTGTCCCAAATTCCCCACTGCTGCCTCCCGTAGGAGTCTGGGCCGTGTCTCAGTCCCAATGTGGCCGATCAACCTCTCAGTTCGGCTACTGATCATCGCCTTGGTGAGCCTCTACCTCACCAACTAGCTAATCAGACGCGGGCCCTTCCTGTACCGGATTTCTCCTTTGACTACATTACCATGCGGTATCGTTGTCTTATGCGGTATTAGCTTAAGTTTCCCTAAGTTATCCCCCAGTATAGGGTAGGTTGCCCACGCGTTACTCACCCGNNCCGCCAGCGTTCGTCCTGAGCCAGGATCAAACTCTCAAAATAATATATGAAAGTTCTTATTTGGCTCTTTACTTATGCTTTTTCTTGTACAGCAGCTTTCGCTGCTCCACAAGGCGTCTACTCTTTTTCACACTGTTTACTTTTCAATGTGCAGTTCCTGCTCTTGCTGCCCCTCTCAAGCGACAGCTTACATATAGTAACATACCTTTTTACCCGTGTCAACTACTTTTTTATATTTTCGACAGCATCTTTCGACACACTGGTATTACTGCATTTCAGGCACGTTAAATTGGAGTGGCAAAATCTACATGTATAAATATTTATATATAAATTCAATATAGTTTAGCCTAATTTATCCAAGTTTATACTTAGAGCTTATCCGTATCCCTGTCGGAAAGCTGTAATAAAAAAAATATGTTAACTCTAAGAATATACTGTATAATATAATTAGCTCTAAAGTTGCTTCCATATCTAATGTAAAGGGTGAAAATATGAAAAGAATAGCTTCTAAAACAATCTTGAATTCTTTCTTTAATATTGCCAATTTCTTTATTGTAAGCATAACATTAGTGTTATCTGCAATTGCCGATGCACAACGAAGCTCAATTATTATATTGGGAGGTATTTTGTTTTTCTTTTCTACCATGTATGCTTTTTTCTTTAGTAAACAGAACAAAAGCCTGCATGAAGACTCTGATCCGACTGAGATAGATGAGCTTGCTTATGAAAAGCATGATAATTTAACTCCTGTTTTAAAGAAGCTCGTAAAAGCGATGGAAAGGCTAAAACAAAAATCTAAAGATAATCCTAGATTCCTAATGGTATCCAATTTTATGGACGATGTATGCAATTTTGAACAGATGATACCCAAGCTTGTGAACAATTATAGAAAAGGCAAGGAGTTTCTGAAAGGACGGATATACCAAACTACAACTGAAATTAGTAATCTGGAAAGCAAGATAGCTGCATCATCAGGTACAGCAAAAGAAACCTACGCGAGCTCTTTAGAACAGAAAAAACAAGTCCTAAAAGAAATAGAAGAAATCAAAAGCTCCCTGGCTGAGTGTGAATCCAAACTGCACTATATGCTGAGTACTCTCCAGCAAGTAGAAACAATTGTTGAATCTTCCAGCTTGAAAAATGAAATATCAAACCAGGATATAGATAACATAAATGTTCAACTGGATGTATTCTCAGAGAGCATGAAGGATGTAATGAATATAATGAAAATATAATTAGTAACCCCCCCCGAGATACCTTGTATTGAACAGGGGTTCTTTTTTTTTGTTAGACTTTTCCACTAGAAAACATCTTTCTTTTCTGTTATACTTCCACACAAGTTTGGGGATGACCTGCGCATTCAGCTGAATCAGCATTGTGTATGCAGAGCATATTCCAAAAACTAGGCCCGTTAAGAAGACTTAGTGACTATTAGAATAGTAAAAATTGATAGGAAAAATCCTTAAAGGGGGTATAAATATGAAGAAAGCATTATTGACAACAGCATGCTCTTTGGTAATTATCCTTGCTTTATCTTTACCAGGTAGTTCTCTTGCAGCAACTACTGCATATACTGTACAGTCCGGAGATAGTATGTGGAAGATTGCGGTAAAATATCAGGTTGGCGTATCGGAAATAATTTCGGCCAACCCGCAAATAAGTAACCCAAACTTAATCTATCCGGGTCAGAAGCTTAATATACCAACTACACCGGAAGTAACGGCATATGAAAAGGAAGTCGCTAGGTTAGTAAATGTTGAACGTGCTAAAACGGGACTGCCTGCCTTGACATACAACTGGGAACTCGCCAGGGTGGCCCGTTATAAATCCGAAGATATGAGGAATAAGGGTTATTTCTCCCATACTTCTCCAACCTACGGATCACCGTTTGACATGATGAGGGCCTTCGGAATAAGATATACTGCAGCCGGAGAAAACATCGCAAAGGGACAAATGACTCCCCAGCAGGTCATGAACGGCTGGATGAACTCTTCCGGACACAAAGCGAATATCCTGAGCAGGAACTACACTCAAATCGGTGTTGGATATGCTAAAGATTCAGCCGGCAGGGGCTATTGGACACAAATGTTTATAAGACCATAGCCTGTCACCTAAACCCTTTGAGCTTAATAAGCTTAAAGGGTTTTTTGAATTTTGCCATTTATCTGAAATTATGATATAATATAATTAGATGGAAAATTTTATTTGAAAGGTCTGTTCACTATGAATGAAAAGGAATGGCTGGAAGAAAGTTTAATAAATTACTTCATTGAAGCCATGAATAATATGCATAATTCCAATTACTCAGTAATTGTTCATAGAGATAGGCCCGATTTTATTGTCGAGGATAAACAGCAAAGCACGAAGTTCGGCGTTGAAATTACACACCTTTATTATGATAATGAAGAAGCCAAAGAATTATTAGGTCATGAGCATATGACCTACTCAAAAGTTGAAAATATCGAGCACTATATTAATATACTAAATAAATTACTCCACAAAAAGGTACATAAGGTTGAAGGCTATGACCAAAGCTTCAACCTTATTTTACTTGTAGGAGTCACATCTCCTCTCTTCACCAGAAATGACTTTGAAAACTCACGTGAAGATATTATAGTACCTGAAAATAAATTCTCTGTTATATGCTTAGTCTTCTTCAACGAACTAAACCAGAACTGGGAAGACCTCATGTTTATTAAGCAGGTTTGTCCGGTATTCAGGTAAAAATAAAGATTATCTTCTGTTTATGAGAAAATAATCTTTAAGGGATTTACTGTAAACCTATCTGATACCTTATTAGATCAATATCCTTGAGAGCTAACCGCTGCCCCCACAAACATCATAATGAAAATAAACATAATAATATAAAATATAATCATTAGGGCAATCATTATTCCAATAAATATCAAGTATGCCTTGGAGAAGTTTTTCTTGTTTATGTTAACATCACTACTAAATGCCCACACAAACATCATTATTATTCCTACTATTGGTATTGCAAAAATAAGTAAGGTTATCAACCAGTCCTTTACCGATATTGGCGTACTATACTGGTCATCCCTATACGTCATGTTGTCTTGTGTTTCCATAGATTCAACCCCCTTAATGTTATTTGGGATAAGCATGAAAAGGTTTACAGTATCATTTAAACGGTCTGTGACAAAGAATTGTCCGGTCTTACAGTAAGGTAAAATTTCATAACTACAAGTTTAAAGTAGGTAGACAATATTGAAGCTGCTACCGGAATTCCCAATAATCCAACAAACGGGATGGAACCTGCCAGATTTAATATATAATTAGTAATTAATACCGATGCCAGAAAAATAATTATCAGAGGCCAAAAGAATCTGTTGCCAAAGCTGTACCCCTGTTTTATTGCCTGCCAGGCCCCTATATCATCAGCCACAAGTATGGCAGCCCATACTCCAAAATAGATATTTATCAATAACCCTGCAAATAAGAAAGCCCATCCGAGGGTGAGCACTCCGGCAAGAATTACTAGTGCCACCGGTAAGATTGACAACAACAAAACCAATAAAATTATTCCAACTATACCTAGACCAACAAATATTGGGAGCCAGTACTTCTTAAGTCCGTTAAAAAAATCAGCCGCACTTGCATTACCTGTTTGAATAACTGCTTTAAGCATACCTAAAATTCCGGCCTCAATCATGGTATAAACTGTGGGAATTGCGATACCAAAGATAATTAAACCGCTGATTGAAAGTGGAAGGGTTGCTCTAAGAACACTAATAAAATCAGTGTCTGATAACTCCGGAAAATTGCTGACAACCATAAACCAAATTAGTATTGCTATAAAAATCAATACGGCTATGACGTTTATTACCAAAGATACTATAGAAGGAATAAATATTTTGATGTTCCTGGCCGATAACTGCATGCTTTCTTTAAAGCTATCCATAGTTATGGAAAATAAGTTCATTTCGGCACCTCCTCTGACTGCTCCGGAGCAATTATTTGAAACTTATTTTTATAGACGACAAACATGGCTAATCCGAAGAACACCTCAAAAATCATCCTTATTAATGAGCTTAAAAAGGTTCCAATTGACAATACCGCTGCACCCGTAATAAACAAAATACCCACTACCCTTAAATATGAATTCATATTCTCAGTTATACTGTTCTTTATATCCGGAAGGGCTTTATAAGGTGTAAGGTCCAGATCTTGTGAATATTTATCGTATGTATCTGTATATGGATACTTATAAGCCGGACTATCAGTATATGTGTCAAATTGATAGTTTAGCCTTGAGTCAGGTTCAAAATTAGGTATAAGATAAGGATTATCCGGAGTGGTTAGCTTCTCATCTTTAATACTCTCAATAATGGTAGAAGCTAAATTAGTTACTATTCTAATACCTTCAGCTTTTTGTACGGGATTAGTAAAAGCAAAAACAATCAACATAAATACGGAATATGCAGCAAAAAACTTTCCGGCAAATCTTAAACTATTTTTTAGTGCAGTAAATATGCTGCACTCATTACTTATGATTGAAACTTTCCACATTCCTAAAAAAATACTTACAACTACCGGGACTATAGCAAAGCCTGAGAATAAGGTAATTAGGCCAATAATCAGATATACCGGTGAAAATACAATCCAAGCAAATAATGTTAACAAGTCAACAGCCAGGAACTTAAGCAAGTATTGCCTGATGCCATAGGAGAAGTCACTTGCTTTTGTCTCCCCTGTTCTTACTGATCTATCATACATGTAATATAGGCCTGATTGGAAAACTGCTGATACTACCCAGAATAAAATCGAAGCAATGATTATAACCAGAAATGCACTAATTAAACTTGAAAAACTATAATCATCCAAGCTTAGGTCTCTGCCTAACATTCCCCTAACATAAAAATAAATTAACATACCTACTGAGAGTACAGTTAGAGCCTTCAGAACAGCTAACAAAACTTGAGGACGATAGAGTAACTTATTTTTTCTATTTACTTCAAAAGCCTCTTTTAAGTAATCAAATATTAATAAGACTTTTGTCATGTCTTTCCCCCATAACTGTTTATATATAATCATTTCTATAAAACAAATAAAAATCCTTTAAATGACAAAAAATATTTTTTATCTATCTCATATCCTGCAAAATATGTTTTATTAATTACAATTTGTATATTGTTGAAATATTTTCAATGAAAATATTTTAAATTTAAGCCAATAATAATGTTGAGGTGATAAATATGACACAAAATGATCAAAAACAGAAAGAATTCATGAAAAAGCTCAAGATTGAGGTTGCTACCGAACTTGGCCTGCTCCAGAATATTAAAGAAAACAATGACCACTATAAAGGAGATGTCCCTGCAAAATATAATGGAGCCCAGGGAGGACCTATAGGCGGCGAAATGGTTAGAAGAATGATACAATCTGCGCAGCAAAGAATGTCGTAGGTATTAGCCTAATCTGACACGGGGCACTTGGAAACCAATAGGGAACTACCAAGTGCTCTTTCCATTTCTATATATGTAGCAATAAAGAATTTACAAAACTTTCGAAAGATAATTTCCTACTAAAATTTTCAATAGCATCGGGAAGACGCATTTGTAAGGAAATGTCTTTAGGGTAAAGCAGCAATGCGCTTCCCTCAAATGTATTCCTTATAGGTCAGGTGAAAATTTCATCCGGAAATTACTTTCTCAATATAAATTCTTTATTGCTTTTAATATAGTTGTTTTAGTAATAATAATACATCATTATTCTTTACATAAACATTTTCTCTTGTAACCATAATTCCTCTCTTTGCATATTATATATCAACAGAATCTCAAAAAAGATTTTAAGGTATATTTTGTAAAAAACGGGAGGTGAATCCCCATGACCTATACTCAAACTTACTATGAGCCTATGGAATACCTAACTACAAGACAAACAGGTTTATCGTATATCAGGATACTTCATGCATCTCCGGATGTCTCCGGTGTAGATGTTTTCCTAAATAATAGATTAATGGCTGAAAATCTTGCCTATAAGAATTTTACACCCTATATAGGCGTCAATCCCGGAATCTACTCGGTAAGGGTATACCCTGCAGACCAGACATATGATCCTGTAATTGATACAAATATACAAATTGCGCCTCAATCTATATATACAACTGCAGCTATTGGAACACTACCTGATATTGAACTTTATATAGTACCAGACCCTGTAATACCTCCTTTAATGAATAGAGCACGCATTAGATTCGTACATCTATCTCCCACTACTCCCGAGGTAGATATAACTCTTTCTGATGGTATACCATTATTTCGAAATGTTGTCTATAAAGGAGTTACCGATTATAAAGCGCTAACGCCCGGAAGGTATACTATCCAAGCCCGCCTTCCGGATACCGATAATGTAGTTCTGAATGTGCCAAATGTCATACTGAGACCAGGTAGAAATCTTAGTGTATATGCTGTCGGATTAACAGGTGAAACGCCGCCGCTTCAATTCCTGATACCGTTGGACGGAAGTACTTACCTTCCAATCTGATAAATATTAGTTACGAGGTGATATGTAAATGCCTTATTCTGAAAGAGAACTCTTTGCAAGATTAATAAAATGCGAGGCTGGGGGAGAAGGCTTAAATGGAATGAGGGCAGTAGCAACAACCGTAATGAACCGGGTGCATGTTGCCTATGGCCAATATCTTAGAACCGGCCAGGGTGACCTTAGAAAGGTTATTGAAGAGGAGTGTGAATTTACCTGCTTAAAGCCGACTTTATACGGTCAGGTTAACCCACAGACTGTTTGGTCATCAGAGCCTGAGCAGATACATTATGACGTTGCGGATTGGGCGCTCTCCGGAAACAAGCTTTACGGTGTTGATGAGTGTTTATGGTACTACAATCCGTTCATTCCAGAGTGTGCCCCTTACTTCCCCCCAACCCGTACTGGAGTAATTCAAACCCGGGTAACTCAGCACTGCTTTTATATACCAACTTCATTGTACTCTCAAACATAACAAGTTTTAAAGGAGGAGATAAAAATGTATTCACACAGTCATTTTAATCATTTGGCCAATATGAAGAGACAATTACCCACTGCTTCAACATCGCCTGGATATCCAGCAATGCCTACTGAGCCGATAGCACCCATTTTCCATGTTCCAACCACTACACAAGTAACACCAAGTTATCCAACTCCAACTTTACCTGCAACCGTAACACCTGCACCAGCACCTACTGAAGTTGTTGTTCCTGCCGCACCGCCGGTCCTGACCAATATCGGTTATTTGCAAACGTACTTAAAGACTTTGATTGGCAAAAATGTCCGGATTGATTTCCTGATTGGTACTAATACATTAATTGATAGAGATGGTGTTATAGAAGATGTAGGAATAAGTTATGTCGTACTAAGAGAACCTGAAACCAAGGACCGTGTAGTATGTGACTTATATGCTATAAAGTTTGTAACCGTCTTTGAGTAATACTTAGAAATAATAAACGTAAAACTCCTCTTCAACAGTTGAAAGAGGAGTTTTACGTTTATTATTAGATTTATTTTTTATTATTTAAATACTGGTTATATGTCCCTCTCTTTGTATAATGAGTATGCAGTAGTTCATGCGATTTATGCCCTAGAGGCTCACTCAGGAACTCCTGGTAAAGGACCGTCACGTACGGATTCTCGTGAGACTTTCTCTTTTCCTTGCCCTCATCTTCCTTATATATTGCCTCGAGTCTCTTCTTCCTGATCTCCTGATTGGTCGGCCTCGGCTGACCGCCGCCGCTTATGCACCCGCCCGGGCAACCCATAACCTCTATGAAATGATATGGAGAGGTTCCATTAGCTATCTGCTCCATAAGTATCCTTGCACCGGCCAAACCGCTTGTTACTGCGATCTTCAGCTTGAATCCCTCCAGGAACTTGAATTCCTCTTTGGTATTTTCTATGGTAATCTCAGCTTCTTTTATCTTCTCAAGTCCTACAATAGGTTTAACATGCAGGCTGTCAAAAGGCAATTCCCTGCCCGTGACTACTTCGTAGACTGTCCTCAATGCAGCTTCCATAACACCTCCGGTTACACCAAATATGTCTGCCGCACCTGTTGAATATCCCAGCGGGTTATCAAACCGGCCATCTTCCAGCTCCTTAAAGTTAATACCTGCAACCTTTATCATCCTGGCCAGCTCCCTTGTAGTTAGGACAGCATCCACATCAGGGTATCCCGTAGCTCTCATCTCCGGCCTTGTTATCTCATACTTCTTTGCAGTACATGGCATCACGGACACAACAAATATATTTTTCGGGTCTACCCCTATCTTTTGAGCATAATAGGACTTTGTAAGCGCTCCCAGCATCATGTGAGGCGACTTACATGAAGAAAGGTGATCCAGTTTTTCCGGAAATTCATGTTCGATGAACTTGATCCAACCTGGACTGCAGCTTGTAATCATAGGCAGTACAGCTCCTGAACCAGTCAGTGCTCCGGCAGCACGTTTAAGAAACTCATGTCCTTCCTCCAGAATGGTAAGGTCAGCAGCAAAGTTGGTATCAAATATATCATGAAATCCCATTTGTTTTAAAGCTGTAACCATCTTGCCCGTTACAAGAGTACCGGGTTCGTAACCGAATTCCTCTCCTAATGCTGCCCTTATAGCCGGCGCTGTCTGAACCACAACCCTTTTGTTCTTATCAGACAATGCTTTCCATACTATGCTTATGGCATCCTTCTCTTTTAAAGCGCCAACAGGACAAACCAGCGTACACTGTCCGCAGTTGGTACAATTAACTGTATTTAAAGGAAGTTCCGCGGCTGAAGCAATTACCGAGTCAAAACCCCTATTCTGAACATTCAGCACTCCTACTCCCTGAACCTCGTTGCATATGGTAACACACCTTCTGCAAAGGACGCATTTCGAAGCATCCCTTACTATTGAAGCACTTGAATCGTCTACCTTGGTTCTTGTTTTCTCACCTTCAAACCTTGAGGTTCCTACCAGGATAACTTCACCAAGCTTCTGGAATTCACAACTCTGGCTTCTCTTACAGGTCAAGCAGTCCTTTGGATGGTCTGAAAGCATCAATTCGTATATTATCTTCCTTGCCTTTCTTACCCTTTGGGTGTTAGTATGAATAACCATGCCTTCTCTCACAGCAGTGATACATGAAGCTACCAAAGTCCTCGCACCTTCAACCTCTACCACGCATATTCTGCATGACCCCGAATTATGCACTCCTTCCAGATGGCACAGGGTAGGTATGGAAATATTATTCTGCTTTGCTGCTTCCAGTATTGTTGTACCTTCCTCAACACCAATCTTTTTACCGTTTATAGTTATATTCACCATACTTACGACCTCCTATCGCATCTTAGACATCTCATGGATTCAGCAATAGCATTCAGCTTGTGGAATCCCAGTGCCACTTCATTGAAGTTGGTCTTCCTCGCCGAAGGGTCTAAATATTTCATTGGGAATCTCTCATGTTCAATAACTTCTTTTTCTTCAGGAGCCTTTGGAATTTCAACAGGTTCACCGGTATTAAGTTCTCCTTTGCCCCCAAGGTATTTGTCAATAGCTTTTGCAGCATTCTTGCCATCAGCAATAGCTGTAATTACGGTATCCGAACCCCTCACTACGTCTCCGCCTGCGAATACTCCCTGCATCTTTGTCATGTAGGTATGCTTATCGGTTACAAAGGTTCCCCATTTTGTAATTTCTACTTCATCCTTACTGACAAACGGCATATCGGAATATTGGCTGATTGCCGGAACTGCGGTATCGCATTCTATAAAGAACTCAGAACCCGGAATAGGAACTGGCTTTCTTCTTCCACTGGAGTCGTATTCTCCCAACTCCATTTTTATACATTCAACCCCCTTAATTTTACCTTCACCTACAAACCTGACAGGTGCTACAAGGGTTTGAATCTTTATTCCTTCATCCATTGCATCCCGTACCTCTCTAGAGTCAGCAGGCATATCTTCCAATTCTCTTCTGTAAAGTATGGTTACGTCTTTAGACCCTAGCCTTACTGCAACCCGTGCTGCATCAACTGCCGTATTTCCACCGCCAATGACAACCACCTTATCTCCTATAGTAAAATTCTGCGATGTATGAACATCTCTAAGGAAATTCAAACCGTGATAAACACCATACATATCCTCTCCGGATACTCCAATCCTGTTTGAGAACTGTGTTCCGGTAGCAATATAGATAGTATTGTGCTTTTTCCTCATTTCGTTGAACTTGGCATCTGAATCTATAGGTGTATTCAAGTTAATATTAACGCCTACCTGTTGAATGGCTTTTATCTCAAGCTCCAGCATATCTTTTGGAAGACGGTATTCAGGAATTCCGAATGCAAGTATACCACCAGCTACAGGCTGGGCTTCATAAACCTCTACATCATAGCCAAGCCTTGCAAGGTAGTAGCCGCATGTCAATCCTGACGGCCCTGCTCCTATTACGCCGACACTTATATCTTTTTTAGGAAATACCAAATCCGTATATGGTTCTTCACTGCTTAGGATCTGGTCAGCAATATATCTTTTCAAATCAGCTATGGCAATTGGCTCATCTATCTGCCCTCTCCGGCATTTGCTCTCGCAAGGATGAGTACAAACCCTACCGCACACAGCCGGAAATGGATTTTCTTTTCTGATCAGATTATAAGCATCTCTCACCCTGCCAACTGAAATCAGCGCTATATATCCAGGGACATTGACACCCGCCGGGCAGGCATTCTGACATGGTGAAATGAACATTTCCGAACAAACCCCGGCCCTGCACCGATTATCTCTTATGTGTTCTTCGAATTCTTCCCTGAAGTTCTTTATGGTACTCAATACCGGATTGGGCGCCGTCTGACCCAGGCCGCACACAGCAGCATCCTTTATTGTGTTTGCAAGTTCCTCAAGGAGTTCAATATCTCCTTCTTTTCCTTCTCCTCTAGTAATCCTTTCGAGAATTTCGAGCATTCTCTTGGTACCGGTTCTGCAAGGTGTACATTTGCCGCATGATTCATCCCTTATAAAGTCCATAAAGTACCTTGCAACGTCAACCATACAGCTGTCTTCGTTCATCACTATCAATCCGCCGGAACCCATTATGGTGCCTAATTTGCTTAGATTATCATAATCCATCGGCACATTCAAACTCTCTCTGGTTATGCAGCCTCCGGAAGGCCCTCCGGTTTGAGCTGCCTTAAAGCCTTTATTTCTAGGCACTCCTCCGCCAATATCAAAAACAATTTCTCCTAAAGTTGTTCCCATAGGCACTTCAACCAGTCCGGTATTCTGAATATCTCCAGCCAGAGCAAATACTTTGGTTCCTTTGCTCCCTCCGGTTCCATATTCGGCAAACCACTCTGCACCTTTCAGAATAACACGCGCAGCATTTGAGAATGTCTCAACATTATTGATAATGGTTGGCTTTCCAAATAGACCTTTTTCAAAAGGAAACGGCGGCTTTTGCTTTGGTTCTCCTCTCTTTCCTTCTATGGAGGCCATAAGCGCCGTTTCTTCTCCGCAGACAAAAGCTCCGGCGCCAATTCTTATTTCTATATCAAAGCTGAATTTACTTCCCAAAATATTTTCACCCAGCAGTCCGTATTCACGCGCCTTATCAATGGCCTCGGAAAGCCTTTCAACAGCCAGTGGATATTCTGCCCGCACATAAACATACCCCTTGTCTGCTCCAATAGCATAACCGGCTATAATCATTCCTTCTATTACCGTGTGAGGATCACCTTCAAGAATACTTCTATCCATGAAAGCTCCGGGATCACCTTCATCTGCATTACATACAATATATTTCTGTATATTGCCTGCATTTCTCCCTGCCTCCCATTTAACACCTGTCGGAAATCCTGCTCCTCCGCGCCCACGGAGTCCTGAATCCTTAATCTCCTTGATTACTTCATCCGGCGACATTTCTTTAAGTACTTTTGCCGCAGCTATATAGCCATCATTGACTATATACTGTTCTATAGATGAATAATCTATCTCGCCACAGTTTTTTAGAACTATTTTCACTTGTTTTTTAAAGAAGTCTATATCCTTAAGATAAGGAATATAATCTCCTGTTTTCCTGTCCTTAAAGGTCTTTCCGGTTACAATCTCCCCTGAAATCAAATGAAACTTTACAATCTCCGGTATATCTGAAGGCTCGAGCTTGGTATAAAAAACTCCATCAGGCTGTACTATCATCACAGGACCAAGCGCACAGGTTCCAATACATCCTGTAACGTTTACAAGTACAGTATCTTGAAGACCTTTTGCTTCCAGTTCATTCATTAAAGCATCCTTTATTGCCTGGCAGTTTGCAGAAACACATCCTGCTCCGCCACAAACCTGTACTATATATTTATACTTGGAAAGTGATTTTTGAGTCTGATTCTTTATGTTTGCCAGTTCCTTCACTGAATTAATGCGCAACGCTAATCAACCCCCTTTATTATTACTTGAACTCCTTCAACAGCTTCTTTAGCTTATCAGGATTGACCTGCTTGTAAACCTTATCGTTTATGGTTATTGCCGGAGCAAGGCCACATGCACCTATACACCTCATTACCTCAAGTGAGAATTTCCCATCCGGGGTAGTCTCACCAACCTCTATACCAAGAAGCTCTTGTAGTTTATCAACTATTTTTTTGCCTCCCCTTACATAGCAAGCAGTACCCATGCATACACGGATTGCATATTTACTTTTTGGTTTAACCGAAAAGAATGAGTAAAATGTGACAACTCCATAAACCTCTGATAATGGCTTGTTTAGCTTTTCAGCAATGAATTTTTGGAGTTCAAGCGGAAGGTATCCAAAGATACCTTGAGCTAAATGAAGAATCTGTATTAGACTGCCCTCATTATCCTTGTACTCTTCAATGACCTGTTCTATTCTCGCATATTTCTCCTGGTCGGTTTCATTGGCACAATTGCAGGTATTTGTTTCGGTTATCATAACACCCTCCTTATAACAGCTTGGCAATTATAGTATATATAATTAATTTTAGAGTTCTATACCTTGGATTATAATAATATTTGGGGAATTGCATTTGATTCCGGTATTTTAAAAATGTGGTCAGTTCAAACCATAAGATAATACTTTATTGGATTGAATTCCAATAAACAAATATAGTTTACCATATACCTAAAATAATCTCAAGCTAAAAACCAGTTTATACCAATATTTTTTTGACTATTTAGAGCTTATCCGCAAATAATTGTACTACTCATTGACTGCTGATTTTTCAAAATACTTCGTTGTCGTCAGTTGCAATAAAGCAATTATTGCGCTTTCCTCCGCCTTGTATTTTGAAAAATCA
>DHFP01000262.1 GCA_002402315.1 Clostridiales bacterium UBA4821 | reverse complement strand
GGAATCTCTCTGATAGTTGGAAGCAATCCCAGAAGAACCTGAGCGGAAGACCGCACGGTTCCGCACAAACCTGGCATGTCCACCGCAACATGCCAATGGCCTGAACTGGGGATCTGTAAACGTACAGGGGATTATTTGGCCAACCCGCCTATGTATCTATGGTTGCGGCCATTGCGGTAGCTGCTGAAATTGGAGCTATCCATTAGGCGAACATTTGCGGCACTCCCGGAAATCGTAATTTCGACAATTTCTCCGTGAAAATGTCAAGATTCAAGTTTAAGCCGAACGGCGCCAGGGGAGGACACCATACTAAATTTATTGGCTTGAGAACTATGCCCGTAGTATAGTATGATAAAGGCATAGTTAGAATAGCATGCGCGGGAATACCTCGATTTGATTCCAAGCTTTCTGGATTCCTTGCCGGGGTTTTTGAAAAAACGCATTTTTGTCCAAGCAGCATAAATTTGTCCAATTGTCAACTGTGAAAGTTGAGTTATTAAAAACAAAATCCCCGATTAAGGGGACGGAAATTTCGCTTCGACTGCCTCTAATCTTTTTGTTAAATTGTATTTTCTTACTAATTCAGACCAAAATTCAGACCAAAGCGAAAAAAGCCGGTAGAATCAAGGCTTTTAAGGAGGGATGTATTTTTCGATTCCTGCCGTGCGCACCATACGAAAATCTGCAAAGCCTTGTAAATCAAAACTTTGGCATTTTAATCAAAGGAGGTTAATTGAACATGAAGTATGAGACTTTAATTTACGAACAAGAGGGTGCTATTGGTATTCTTACACTCAATAGACCTGAGCGCTTGAATGCTATTAACGAAAAGATGATCGGGGAACTCGAAGAATTCTGGATGAAAAAAATGCTTGATTTGGATACAAGGGTGATCATTTTAACAGGTGCCGGTAATAAAGGTTTTTGTGGAGGACTGGACATAAAAGAAAGCTTCTCTAAGATTTATGAACTAGAGTCAGAGAAAATATACGAGTTTCAAGTAAGGATTGCAAGGCTTCAACTCTTAATGCGTCAAATTCCTCAACCGATTATCATCGCTATCCATAAGGCGGCAGTAGGTGGAGGATTTAGCTTTGCAATGGCCTCAGATGTGAGAATCATAACACCTGAGGCCAGGTTTTCTGCTGCTTATATCAATATTGGTCTTGGTGGCGCGGATATGGGGAGCAGTTATTTTTTGCCCAGACTTATTGGCGCAGGGCGCACTTATGAGTTTTTATTGACTGGTGACTTCATGGAATCTGAGGAAGCTTCAAAGCTGGGATTTGTAAGCCGCATAGTTCCTTATGACCATCTCCTCCCCACTGCTATGGAAATAGCTAACAAGATGGTATCTAAAAATCCACTTGGCCTGCGTTTAACAAAGGAGGCTATCAATCAGAATCTTGATGCTGCAGGATTGGAACAAGCGCTACAGCTAGAAAACCGCAATCAAACAGTGTGTTTCCTTTCCCATAAATTAATCAAGGGGGGTTAAAATCATTTGAACTATAGTCACATATTTCAATTGGAAGGAAGGGTGGCAATTGTCACCGGAAGCGGGCGGGGAATTGGAAAAGCTATAGCTTTAGGATTAGCTGATGCTGGCTGTGATATTGTAGTAGCAGCAAGGACAGAAGCTGAGATTAAAGCCACTTCGTCAGAGATTGAAGGTAAAGGAAGGAGGTCTTTGGCAATTCCCACCGATGTAAGACAAAGTGAACAGATAGCAACCCTGATACGAAGGACAGAAAATGAACTGGGTAAGGTTGATATTCTGGTGAATAACGCCGGCGGCTCATTTGCAGTGAGTACCTTGGATATGAATGAGGGGGGATGGGATGCCATATTAAGGGAAAATCTAAAAAGTGTATTTTTGTGCTGTAAAGAAGCTGGGGGAATAATGAAGAAACAAGGCTGTGGGTGTATCATAAATATTGCCTCAATAGCAGGAATTCGCTCTTATTCATTTAATGCAGCATATGGAGCAGCAAAAGCAGGAATTATCAACTTTACCAAAACCTTAGCAGTTGACCTTGCGCCTTATCACATCAGGGTGAATGCCATTGCTCCGGGGTTTATCGAAACCGAAGGGCTTTCAAAGCTCCTCGAAGGGGATAATGAGTTCAGAAGCTCAATAATGCGAAGAATTCCTTATGGGAAGCTGGGAAGACCTGATGACATTGTTGGCGCAGTTATTTACCTTTCTTCCGATGCCTCAGAATATGTTACAGGACAAACTATAGTGATTGACGGAGGAATGACTTCGATTTGATGCCCGCTGAAGCAGGTAGTGAAACGCGCAAATGGATACGCTGTCGAAAGTCATGGGTCTGTAAGGGGCCAGTACTCGCAAGGAAAGCAAGGGGACGTCAGACCGTGTGAAAAATTCTTCTAAAATTCTCCCATAAATAACTCCAGTTCGTAGTCTTCGTCGTTTTATCTTAGTTTATAATTTAAAATACTATGGAACCGGTACCTTATACCAGTACCGGTTTTCTTCTTTCTTTCAATCTTCTCAATATTTCTTTATTCCCAAGTATACTCATTACCCGTCTCAAGTTATATGCCAGAAAAGATAGAGCAATTTCGGTACTTACGGAAATCTTTCTTTTGGTCAAAAAGTAATAAGCTCCCCAGCTTCGTTTTATAGTACCAAATGGGTGCTCTACAATCATCTGCCGCTGTTTGTACTTGTCCATGTTCAATTCTGTCTGTAAATTTATTGTATCAAGAAAGTCCTGATCTACATGCCGGCATATAACCCTGCCTTTTTTACTTTTAGTACACCGATTTTTGTACTCACAGTTTTTGCAAGCATCATAATTTCTGTATTCGTAGCCAATTATGCCTTTACTCTTTTTTGTTCTGTCCCGGTGGTAATAAAGCTCTTTTCCCGCAGGGCAGATATATATATTTTTGTCTTTATCATATTTAAAATTATCCGCATAAAAGTCCTTGTCACCTGTTCCGTTAGAGTATATTTGTTTGGCAACATAAGGGGTTATACCATTCTCTACGCATTTCTTTAGGTCTTCAGCTTTGTAGTAGCCCTTGTCTGCCAGTGCTTCAAATTCTTTTCCTCCAAAAAGCTTCTTTGCCCGAAGGGCCATGTTGCCGAGTTCACCCAAGTCGTTAGGTTTTTGGGTAATCCTATAATCTGCAATTAATTTGTGCTTGGAATCTACTGTGATTTGGACGTTATAGCTTACATCGACGTTATTGTTGTTGCACATTAGCCGGGCATCAGGGTCGGTGGTAGATATCTCGTTTTTGCCGCTTTCTTTAAGTTGTTTTTCATATCCTTCATATTTATCCTTACGGCTGCGAAGCTCTTGTATTCTCTTCTTTATTTCTCCTGTATCGGGTTTCCTGTCACAAGTTTCAATAGCATCATACTCATCCAGTTCCTGTATGTATTTATCAATCTTTTCGTCAAGGTATTTTATATGCCGTTCAAGCTTTTTTACGTTATAGTTGTTCTTTTTTGAATTACAGGCACGAAACTTAGATCCGTCAATAGCTACCAGCTCCTTGCCGAATAAACCCCACTCATCACATAGTTTGGTGAAATCTCTAAATACCTTCTTAAGGGCTTTTTTGTTATCTTTCCTGAAATCGGCTATTGTTTTGAAATCAGGCTTTAACTTCTTTAAAAGCCATATTACTTCTATATTCCTTGATGCCTCGTGTTCAAGTCTTCTCGATGAACGTATCCTATTAAGATATCCGTAAAGATAAAGCTTAAGTAAATCTTTAGGATCATATGGCGGCCTTCCGATTGTTGGATAAACGGTTTTCTTAAAGCCAAGCTCTTTCATATCAAGCTGCTCTACATGTTCATCTATTACACGAACGGTGCTATCTTCATTTATATAATCATCTATGCTTTCCGGAAATAGTATTATCTGATTTCTGTTTTCTCCTTGTATGTATGGCATAATTGACACCTCTTATATCTTTTATATGATATATTATATCATATTTTAAGTCTGCAAAGTACCATTATACCTAGGTTTATCATGCTTTTTATGCGTTTTTATAATTACTGGTTTTCACACAGTCTGACGTGCCCTTGCTTTACCGGGACCCGGCAGCAACAACCGGCAGCCTGCTTGCCCTGGCCTGCTGCTTTATGGTAACTGTGGTTTTGCTCTTGTTTGTATTAAAGAGGTGCTTTGTGTTTTAGTGACCCGGGTCACGGGTCGGCCGCCTAAAAGCAATTCAGGATTGAAATATTTTTTAAAAAATGTATTGACATACCCACCCACATGATGTAGAATAATAATAACCTACATCACGTAGATTAAGAAAGGGGATTTTTATGAAAAAACTGCAACGGATATCTGATGCGGAGAAACAGATTATGGAGTTTATTTGGGCAGCCGGACGCCCCGTGACAACTTCGGAAATCATTAAGTATTTACCAACGGAAAAGTCATGGAAGCAAAACACAGTGGTTACTTTTTTGGCCCGCTTAATGAAAAAAGGCGTAATTAAGGCAACCAGGATAGGAAAAGCAAATCATTATGAGTCTTGTGTAACAGAACAGGAATACCGGAATTTTGAAACCAAGCAATTCATAAAGGATGTTCATAAAGGCTCCGTATATGGCTTTATAACTGCATTGTGTGACAATGGCGACTTAACAAAGGAAGACATTGAAAGCCTTATGAAACGTCTCAAAAAGTAGGTGGTGCT
>DHFP01000055.1 GCA_002402315.1 Clostridiales bacterium UBA4821 | reverse complement strand
AAGCCACTAACAAAGTGAGAATGCACGATTACGAGTTTAAACGCTTCTATGATTTAAAGTCCAGCCAGACCCCCAAAACGCCGAATAAACGAGCACTTGCACTAACTGCCAGAAAATTTGTCCGTCTTGTCTATGCCCTGCTGCATAGCAACCGGCTCTACACACCACCAAAAGGAGAGTAATTTCCATTTGGTGTTCCACTTCCTACCATTTTTTACAATTGGTTTTGGTAGGTTTATTGGGGAGTTCCTTCTTTGTACTTTTTAGGCTAAATCCTCACTATTCTTTTAAATTTTTTTCCAGTTGGCTATTGACATTTAACCGCTGGACTTTACATATTTGAACCTCACATACAAGTCAACTCTGATTAGGAAAGCAATATCTTATTGCATTAACTATATACTGCTTAATCCTAATAATCTTTCTCAATTACATTTTACTTCTGAAGTTTTCATATATCAATTCTTAATGTCTTAACTAATCTCTCCTGATACTTTGACCATTCATAATTCTCTAAATAGTATTTACGTCCATTGGCACCTAATTTATCTCTTAACTCTTTATTGCTCAGCAAAGTATTTATTACGTCTTTAAAGTCTTCGTAATTTCTATATGCAAATCCACCACTAGACCTATCTACATGGCCGCTCAATACATCACAATGACCATTAACAATTACTGGTGTTGATACCATAAATGATTCTAAAACAACAATAGAGAGAGATTCATATGGACTAGGATGAACTAAAGCTACTGCCTCAGACATCAACCGGTATTTTTTCTCTTCACTAATAAATCCAATATATTCAATATCATCTTCTTTACTTAATTCAAATTTCATTGTTAAACTTCCAAGAAGTTTCAACTTTAAATCAGATTCATAATGCTCAGTTTTATACCTATTAAAGTATTCAATTAATAAGCTTATACCCTTACCTTCATCGATTCGACCTGCATATAATATATACGATTCTTTTTGCGTCTCAATAATATCTGGAATTATTAGCCCTTTATCCTTAATGCCATATCCAATTACACTGCCATTTAAACTTCCCCAAACTTTTTGGGCAAGTTTAAATTCTTCGTCTGTTGAAAAAAGCAAATTATAATCTTTATATCTTTTCCAGATGCTTAAGTAAGTAATTGGCTCATCGTGCAAGGTAGGATAAATAAATACCTTGTCTTTTTCATTTATGTAGCTTGAACCAAAATAAGTAGTAGGATAAAGATAACAAAAAAATATTATTGCATCATACTTGTTCCCATATTCCTTAATATATTTATTTAACGTACTAGAAAATGGGCCTTGAGATTTTATAAGTTCCTCTTGGGAACTTATCGGAAGGTTAAACACATTATCTTTAAAAGTATCCTTTTGTTTATCAGAAAATCCGTAAAACTCTTCAAGTATTATTCCATTAAATAAAATTCTATTGAGTTCATGAAAATAATTCGTTCTTTCAAAGTCAGGATTAAATCGTAATACTTTTATGCCTTGCTCAAATGATTCTCCTTCAGGATAATAAGGTTTCCAGTCTTCATAATCCTTTGCTGTCGTGGTCAAGACAGTAACTTCGCAAATGATTCCCAAAGCCTTAGCAAAAACAGAAGCAAGCGTTTCCGCTCCACCAAGAACTTCCTCTCCATATCTTTGTATAACTAAAGCTATTTTCTTCATCTTTTTAAAACTCCCATAAGTATTTCAATGAAATTTTTCTCAAGTATAGATTTTTCAAAACGCTTGTTGAAATTTTCTTTCCCTTTCTCTATTAACTTCAAGCGATAATCCGTGTTATTTAGTAAAACCTCAATTGCTACAGCAAATCTTTCATAATCTATATCATCAAATAAAAGTTGGTCATCACCTGCTGTATCTCCTACTGCTGCTCTATTTAAAGCAACTATGGGAACTCCCAAAGCCTGTGCTTCGATTATAGGAACACCAAATCCCTCATGTTCACTAATTACCAGAAATATGCTGCTGCTTAGATAATAACTCTTTAATTCATTTATAGGTATTTTGCCTGGAAACGAAATTATATCATCTAAATTATTTTTATTTATAATACCTTGAACTTCCTCATAATATAATTCAAACGTTGGATCTTTACCACCTATCCATATAAAATTAGCTTTCTTTCCAAAAAACCTAGTATATTCCTTAGCCACATATATAAAATGGTGCATTCCCTTATTGGGAACTTGTCTACCCACAAAAAGTATATTAGGTTTTTTCCCTTTGGTCAAATATTCTAATCTCATAATGTCTGATTCAGCAGATATTAATTCATCAACGTGATGAAAAGGTGCTAATATCTTACACAGCTTACTACTTGCACCATCACTTAAAAGTTCTTGAGCATTATAATTAGAATCTGCCAAAAAGTGAGTAGATAATTTTATCAGCCTACGAGTTTGTTGTCGACCTATCTCAACTATATTTGCAAGGTCAGGACTATATTTTTTAAAAAACTCTACTGGTGTTACATTATGGTAACGTAAAATTCGTATTTTCCCTTTATGCTTTTTAAGTAGTTTCTCTCCCAAAGCCCAGTATATACCATGGTGATAAAAAACTATATCTGCTTTTATTGCTTCTTCAAAACTACATACGAATTCTGAGAACTGCTCTTGATAATTCTCGGCAAATATCTTTATATTATGGCCTTCATTTTTTAATAATCTATATTCTATCATTACATCATTTCCTATTGCATCACCAGATACAAGAGTTGGTACTGCTATTACTAATAACTTCATTAACGCCACCCCATTATTGCATAATCTCGATACCCAAACAAAAGATTATTTAGCTTTTGTACATTAATATCACTACCTTGAAGTTTAACTTCTTCAGATACCGGAGATGAAAAACGTACCTCTGCATTTTTAAAGCCAGCAGCTTCTACAATAAAACGTAATGTGATGGAAGGTATAGGCCTCTGGTGAGTTAAATCTACATAAAAATTTTTAAACGTATCTAAACTATCAGGATTAACCGTTTCTAGCAAAATTAACCCTCCTGGCTTAAGTTTAACTAAAGCTAATTGCACTAGTTGCCAGAGCTGTTCTGGTGTCAGATGCTCTGCAACTTGAAAAGCTGTAAATGCACATAAACTTTCATTAGGTAAAGAAGTGAGATAAGATAACACATCGGCTTTTACTACATCTAATCCCTTTTCCCTACATCTTTCCACCATCATGTCATTAATATCTATACCTTTAGCTTTTACTCCAGTTTCGTAACAAAGTTGAAGAAATTCTCCTCTTCCTGAACCTATATCGAGGACATATCCGCCACATTTATCAAAGACTTTTTTAATATCGCTAACATAAGCACTTTGTCTATGTTTAATCATTTCCTCAGTGCCTCTAAACTGCTGTTCAAAGAGATAGTAAATAGAATCTATTCCTGAAATACCTTTTGCTAAATTATTAAATTCTTTGTCACATGATTTGCCATCATTATCCATAATAATTTTACCTGTATTTATATATTGAAGCACTAAAGCAAGCTTAGCACGAAGAAAAGATGATTCACCTCGATAGTCTTCCACTATCTTTTTTAGATTGTTAATCTCATTTTGTATTTCTTTTCTTTCATTCCTTATACTTAAGTCTAATTCCTGAAATGAAGATAGCTCTTTCCTTATACTTAAGTCTAATTCCTGAAATGAAGATAACTCATTCCTTATATTTGAGTCTAATTCCTGAAATGAAGATAGCTCTTTTGGAAAACGCCTTTCAATTTCATCGCGTAAATCTTGATAAAGCTGCATGTTTTCTCTTTTTGATTTATCCATTCTAAGAACAACTCTATTTAAAATACTTATTAATATAGAATTAAAGTTAGTTATTTTATTAAACAGTGGCTGATAGAGCCAAAATGTACTTTTTCTTATTGCTCTTTTAATGAAAGTGACTAAATTGCCTGCTACCGGTCGAGAAGAACGAACTGGTACATGATGAATTTCAATACGAGAATATAATGATAGTTGTTCTAAATCTTTCTTAAAATCTTCAATTATGCTATCATCTAACTCTGATGAATAATCTAATTTCTCATCCTCTCTCTTAAAATTCCTCTTAGCTCCTAATAACTCTTCAATATCTTTCTTTATCAGCCCAATAATTAAATTTTCCGTCATAAGTCTCACCTTCTCTTAATTTTGATTCAAATCCTCTTTAACCATCATCTCAACTAATTCATCAAACTTCACCTTCGTCTTCCACCCAAGCTTCTCCTTAGCCTTAGTCGGATCGCCAATCAGTAATTCAACCTCTGTAGGTCTAAAGAACTTTGGATTTACATCCACTAGAACTCTACCAGTTTTTCTATCAATACCCTTCTCGTCTACTCCCTGACCCTGCCATTCTATATCAATATCGGCATATTTAAAAGCCAATTCACAAAATTCCCTAACTGTATGTGTCTCTCCAGTTGCTATAACATAATCTTGCGGCTTGTCCTGCTGCAGCATAAGCCACATTGCTTCCACATAGTCCCCTGCAAAACCCCAGTCCCTCTTCGCACTTAGATTTCCAAGAGAAATTTTATCCTGCTTTCCCTTTACTATATTTCCAATTCCTAAAGTTATTTTTCTGGTTACAAAGTTTTCTCCCCTTCTCGGTGATTCATGGTTAAATAGTATTCCATTACATGCATACAGATTATATGCCTCTCTATAGTTTACCGTTATCCAATATGAATATAATTTGGCTGCTGCATAAGGACTTCTTGGATAGAACGGAGTAGTTTCTTTCTGTGGTATCTCTTGAACTTTACCAAAAAGTTCACTGGTTGATGCTTGGTAGAATTTACAATTGATTTGTGAATCCTTAATAGCATCTAAAAGCCTTAGGGTTCCGACTGCATCTACTTCAGCAGTATACTCAGGAACTTCAAAAGAAACCTGCACATGCGATTGAGCAGCTAAATTATAAATTTCATCAGGTTGAACCTTCTCTAATAATCTGTTCAAATTAGAAGAGTCGGTCAAATCTCCATAGTGTAAGAATAGTTTCTTATTATATAATTCCGGATTCGAAATTAAATGCTCAATTCTATCCCTGTTAAAGCTGCTTGTCCTTCTTACCGTTCCATGAACCTCATAGCCCTTGTCCAATAAGAGCTCTGTTAAATAGGAGCCATCTTGACCTGTAATTCCTGTAATTAGTGCTTTTTTCATAGTAAATATCTCCTTCTCTGCTAATTATTTTCTAATAAGTTTAGGTCATAATATACCATCATCTTAACAACCTCTTCAAACTTAATCTTAGGCGACCATTTCAACTTGTTTTTAGCTTTTGAATTATCCCCTATTAGCTCCTCATATTCTACTGGCCTATACAAATCAGAATCAATAATTATATATCTCTCCCAATCTAATCCTACATGGTTAAATGCTATCTCTAAAAACTCCCTTATAGAGTGTGCCTCTCCCGAAGAAATAATATAATCATCGGGCTCTTCCTGCTGAAGCATAAGCCATATGGCTTCTACATAATCTCCGGCATAGCCCCAATCCCGCCTTATATCGATGTTGCCTAATAAAATATTTTCTCTTCTGCCTTGTACTATCTCTGCTATCCCTTTTGTTATTTTCCTTGTTACAAATTTTTCCGGCCTCATCGGTGATTCGTGAGCAAACAGAATCCCATTAACTGCAAAGCTATTATTCCACTTTCTGAAATTTTTTACATATAGGTGCGCTGATAGCTTTGAAACCCCGTAGGGATTGCAAGGATTATATTCTGTGTCTTCATTTGCAATTTTTTGATTTGGTATTCCAAATATTTCACTGCTACTGGCCTGGAAGAACTTACATTTAATATTATTCTTCCTCATAATTTCAAGCATCTGAACAACAGCTAACAAGTTTATACTTGCAGATTCAATATAATTCTCATAGCTTCTACTAACACTGCTTTGAGCCGCCAGGTTGTATAATTCATCCGGAAGAACCTCCAGTATAGTTTTTTCCATATATTCCTGATTGGAAATGTCTCCTATTGATACCAAAACATTTTCGTTCTCAAGAGATACCTTATCAGTATCAGATAAATTATTGCAAATACCGAATACCTTATACCCTTTCTTAATTAGAAAGTTTCTTAAATATCTGCCATCCTGACCATTGATTCCGGTTATTAAAGCTTTCCTCATATCAAGCTCCCTTTAACATAATTAATAATTACCCATAACCCCTAATACTCTAGATTATATAATTGGGCAAATTAATTATATTTTTATTTATTAGACATATCAACATTTTCAAATATCCACCTATGCTCCGGTCTATAAATTCCAACATCCTTAATATTCGAAATTACGTTAAACTCATACCTATTAACATGATAATCATACGGCAGCCCATCTTCAGAATGAACAGCAGCATCAAGTACATAGCCTCCTTCAATCAACTGGATACTTGATATTGGTACTTTAACCTTTCCTCTCTCAGGTATATTCTTTACTTCAATCCTTTCAACAAAAGTGTTTGTCCCATAACACTGCACTCTATCTTTTGTAAAAATACCTATTCCAAAAACAATATCATCTACTTTCTTATTCATCTTATAATCCATTTGAATCTCAAGATAATCTCCATAACTAAATAAATGCTTTTTATCGCCTTTTTCATTTAACATTCTTACATCTGTTATCTCAATAAACCTATTCCCCCAACGCTCAGGCTCTTCTTTAATTGCATTATCATCTATAGTCTCCCCAGTTTCAATTTCTTCTTCTTGAATGCCTTCTTCCTCTTTAACTTCTTGCTTGTCCAAAAGTCTTTTCTCGCCTTCTTCACCCATAAACAAATAATAGCTGTCTATAACTTTTCTAGGTGTACCTTCCGCCATAATGACCCCATCCTCTAACCAAACTGCCTCATCACATATTCTCTCAACGGCTCCCATATCATGAGTAACCAAAACTATAGTAGTACCTATCTTCTTCAATGCCTTTATCTTATCCATGCACTTCTTCTGGAAATTCGCATCACCTACCGCCAGAATCTCATCTACAAGCAGTATATCCGCATCCACATTAATAGCCACCGAAAATGCCAGCCTCATATACATCCCGGAAGAGTAAGTCCTGACCGGATTATCAATAAACTCCCCCAACTCAGAAAACTCTACTATATTTTTAAACCTCTTGTCAATCTCTTCCTTTGATAATCCAAATATAGAGGCATTGAAATATATATTCTCCCTGCCGGTGAAGTCAGGATGAAATCCGGCACCCAATTCAAGCAGGCTCGATACCTTGCCGTTAATTATTATTTCCCCGGAATCAGGATATATAATCTTGGTCAGAAGCTTTAAAAGCGTACTCTTCCCAGAACCGTTCTGGCCGATCAGGCCTACGGTCTTTCCCTTTTCTATATTAAGATCAATACCCTTTAACACCTGATGCTCTTCATACCTTGTCCTATTCCAGAACAGCATGCGTTCCTTGAGGGTTAAACTTTTATCATGATATATCCTAAATTTCTTTGATACGTTTTTTACTTCTATACTGTACATGTATTCCTCCGGATTGGTTCCTAGTTCCTAGTTGATGGTTGCTAGTCTTGAGTAATTCCTAACTTGACAAAAATAAACCCTCTTTTCTACTGCTTGCTGTGCATGAAAGCAAACAGCATCTGTAACTGTGTCTTGTTTATCTAAACTTAACTCGTTTTTTGCTACTTTAAGGTCATTATCTGCCTTTATTATCCACTTCTTGATATATTCATCAATCATAGTGTAATACCTTCTTCCAGAGCACTTTTCACAACGCTTCCAATCTTACCATTATAATAATTAATTTCATTTTTAGACTTTATTAAGATATCAGCATCTATTCCTTCTTTAGCAAATTCTTTTCTAATTTGTGTCATTAGTTTGATTTTTTCCTTAATTACTAAATTTTCTTTTAAAACAATCAGGATATCGTAATCGCTTTCTTCTGTAAAATCTCCTCTAGCTCTAGAACCAAATAAAATAACTGTCTCATATTCAATTGAGCTTAGCGCTTCTTTAATAATTGTTTTTATTTCTTTTCTTGCCATCTAACTTCTCCTTTATGAAATATTTATACCTTTCTCCTAATCTCTTCGTATTCATCTATTGGTATCTCAATATCTTTTAATTGCTTCTCTGATCCTAGGGTATATTTCCTCAAGGGAACGAGCCTGAGTATGGCAACCTTTTAACGCAGGTACCTTTGCAACATAAATTCCATCCTCATCTTTTTCAATTAAAACAGTAAAATTATATTTCTTCATCTTAAATCATCTCGATTTTATTATGGGTTTTCATTACTACTTATTATATTATAATATCATTGCTCATTTTGAAACTCCGTATCAATATTTATCTTTTTACAAACATACTCTAAAATATTATTCGCAGTCTCAATTGCACCTTCGGCATCTTCTTCTTTTACATTCAATTCTTCCTCGGCAGGATATCTTGTTTCAATGTAAAAGGAATTCAGAATATGCAATCTGTCTTCATATTCTTTAAATCCCGGGTCGAATATGATGCATTTTTGAACCAGCTTTGGCAAGCTATGACCCTCAGACAGGATCCCTTCTTTAAATAACAAGAATGCTTTTAATGCTTTTTCCACACACTGCTGTGCATGGAATGCAACAACGTCAAATACTTGTCTCCCTTGCAATAAAAGCTTTGCTGCTTTTAAATTATCATTTGATTTCTGCAGCCATTTTATTGGAATAACATCATATTGATTATATTCCTTCAACTCAAATCACCCCGGGTTTATTGTATTATAATCTTTCTCAAAATGAAAATTATGTAGTCAGTGATTGCACAATGTTAGTTCTTGTTTCCTGAAATTTGGTTCCTGGATTTTAGTTTTTCGTTTCTGGTTCCTAGTTTATAGAAGCTCTTCGGAGAATTTCTTAAAACCAGGAACAAGTAACCAGCAACCAGTAACCAACTATGAACCAGCAGCCAATTTAGATCTCTTCTGCAAATCTCTTTTGCAGAGCATTAAAGGTATAGTAACCTACAATCAACAGCGCAGTTGAGAATAATAACACATACGAAAGTGACGTAAAGTCGGGTAATCTATTGAACATCAATACATCCCTGTAAGCATTGATTATAGGCATCATGGGATTCAGGCTGAAAATACCCAGATATTCTTTTGGTATATAATCCATTGGATAAATTACAGGGGTCAAATAAAACCATGCCATGGTGAGTATCGAAATTATATGCTCAAGGTCCCTGAAATATACAGTTACGCTTGATAGTACTATTGCTAACGCCAGTACTAAAACTGTTTGAATTAGGATAATTAAAGGAAAATAAACATACAAAACAGTAGCAGGCACTTTGGAAAACCATAGTGCAATAAATACAATAATAAACGTAAGCAGCATATTAACCAGGTTGGTAATAGTAACTGACAGGGGTAATATAACCCTTGGGAAGTAAATCTTCTTTATAAGGTTGCCGTTCCCCACTATTGTAGTAGTACTTTGCTGGATGCCGGAAGCAATAAATGTCCATGGAACCAATCCGACAAACAAGAACAGAGCGTAACTATAATTTGGTATGGTTACCCTCATTACGGTGGAAAAAAGTATTGAGAAAATTACTAATGTCAGCAAAGGATTTAAAAAAGTCCAAAAGAACCCCAGAACCGAACCCTTATACCTGGACCTAAGTTCCTTTCTTACTGAAGTCTTTAGCATTTCTCTATATTCATAAATTCTAATAATATCCTTTATCACTTCTACCTCCGGCAATCCTCAAACTCGTAATTCTGCACATCTACCATGATATGATCTAATAAATAATACTCTATTAATGAAAAAATTGCAAATAGCACTTACTCATGCAATACAGAAACCCCCAGCGCTTTTTTCATCTCTTCCTTGATACTCTCCAACCCTTCCCCAGTTCTTGACTCACACCTTACAATCAGCTCCGGCCCTGTATTTGACGCTCTTACCAGGCCCCAGCCATGGCCAAACAATGCTCTTACTCCATCAACCTCAATCATTGGCACCTGCTTTTCCTTGAAGTATCTCCTAACCTTCTCTACCTGGTTAAACTTCTCGCTGTCACTGGACTCGACCCTTATCTCCGGTGTAGAGTAGTACTTGTTTATATCACTCAATAATTCTGAAAGGGATTTGTCTGAACCGGATAGTATCCTTAACAGCCTTGCTCCGGCATACAATGCATCATCATATCCGTAGTATTCATCTGCAAAAAACATATGTCCGGACATTTCTCCGGTGAATACTGCATTTATTTCCTTCATCTTTGCCTTGATCAGAGAATGGCCTGTCTTATAGAATATCGGTTCACCGCCAAGCTTTTCAATCTCATCCGCCAATGCCTGTGAGCACTTTACTTCTACCAGGGCCTGAGATCCAGGATGTTTTGGCATTATCTCACGCCAGAATAATATCATAAGCTGATCACCCCAAATGATATTCCCCTTTTCATCCACTACTCCAAGCCTGTCACCATCACCATCAAATCCCATACCAAGATCGGCATTGTTTTTCCGAACCGTGTCTTTCAAATCCTTAAGGTTGTTTGCCTTGACGGGGTCAGGAAAATGATTGGGGAATGACGGGTCTGACTCGCAGAAAATTGGAATAACCTCACATCCCATCCGCTTGAACAGCTCTTCAGCAAAGAGGGAAGCAGTCCCATTTCCGCAGTCAACAACCACTTTAAGCTTTTTATTACCTAATTTAACTTTCTCAGTAATCATTTTTATGTAATCTTCTTTAATATCTCTTCTCTCAACTATTCCTTCTCCGGTCTCGAATTCATCAGCTTCTATCATCTTCAAGAGCTTCTGCAGGCCTTCTCCATACATAGTTCCTCCATCGGTGGAGCAAATCTTGAACCCGTTATATTGGGGTGGATTATGACTTGCCGTTACCATTATACCTGCATTTGTATTAAACAGAATTCTAGCATAATAAAGCATGGGAGTAATAACTGTCCCACAGTCTATTACATCTACACCTGTCAAATTTATACCCTTTATCAGCGCACTTTTTAAAATGGGAGAGGAAACCCTGTTGTCATACCCAACAACAGCTTTTTTACAACCTTCCCTGAGCACCAGCGTGCCAAAAGCCTTACCGATTGCTTCAGCGGTAAGCTCATCAATCTCTTGCTCTGCTATACCTCTTATATCATACTGTCTGAATATGTTTGTTCCTATTTTCATCTACAACACCTCTCGCTTAATTTTTTCGCTTCCTACTATATAGCAGCCAAATTATATAACGTCTGCAAAATGCGGTCTGAGTCTTCTGAACAGAAGCGCTCCAATAACAAACAATGCAAGCGTTTCTATCCAGAAGTATGCAGTTAAATTATAATACTCCCAAAACCATGTATGATATATAAAACTATTCCTGTACCCCTCAACAATATAATAAACCGGATTTAGCTTAAATATAAAATGATACTGCTCGGGTATCATCTTAAACGACCAGAATATTGGCGTAAGCCAAAACCCAAACTGCAGCAGCATTCCAACAACTTGCCCAATATCTCTTAAGAAAATTACCAGAGATGATGTTATCCATGACAGTCCTAATACCAGCACTATAGTCGCAAACAAGTAGTAGATTACCTGAAGATTATATAAACTTGGCATATGCCCATATACTAAAAACATTATAAACAAAAAGGCAATAAAAAACAAATAAATGAATAGAGCAGAAAGTATTTTGATAATAGGCAGCACACTAACCCTAAAAACAACTTTCTTTACAAGATAGCTGTTATCAATAATAGAGCTGGTAGAACTGGATATGGCGTCCGAAAAGAAAAACCAGGGAATAATTCCCGCCATAAGCCAGAGTATGAATGGAAAGTTGTCTACAGGGGTAGACTTGAATCCTACCTGGAAAACAAACCAGAAGATTAGTATTGTAACAGTAGGCTGAACAAAAGCCCACAGTATGCCAAGGTATGAACCAAGGTACCTGGACTGGAAATCTTTCTTAGTTAATTCAAAGATAATTCTCCTGCTTTTTATTATGTCTAGTAAAAACAAAAAAAACTGTTTTACGTATGTCACCTGGTAAGGTCTTCTCCTTCCATATTCTAACTCTAATCCTGGCTGCAATCGGGAACGCGGCCGTAAATATCTTCAAACCTGACTATATCATCTTCTTCCAGATAATTACCATTCTGTACCTCAATGATTTCGAGGGGAATCTTTCCCGGGTTATCCAGGCGGTGCTTGATTGCCTTGGGAATAAATATACTCTCATTCTCACTTATATATCTCTCTTCTTCCCCAATGGTAACTTTAGCTGTACCACTAATGACTATCCAGTGTTCACTGCGGTTATAATGCATTTGCAAGCTCACGCAGTGGCCTGAATCTACAACTATTTTTTTAACCTTATATCCCGGGCCGCTTGCTATTATCTTATAGCTTCCCCACGGCCTGTAACCTGTAGTGTGTTCACCGGCTTCTTTACGTTTCATGGCCTTAAGTTCTTCTACCAGGTCTTTAACCCTTTGAGATTCACCCTTCTTAGCCACTACAATAACATCATCGGTCTCAACAACAATGGTATCCTCTAAACCAACACCTGCTACAAGACGTTCGTCTCCAAAAATAAGTGACTGTGAACAATCAATGGCTAGACAGTCACCACTCATTACGTTTTTATTCTCATCCTTATCCATGACATCATAAATAGCATCCCATGAACCAATATCATTCCAATACGCACTAAGAGGCAAAACAACTACTCTTTTTGATTTTTCTGCTATTGCATAATCGACAGATATGCTTGGCATACTGTCAAACTTATTTATAAGTTCCTCATACGGATTACTGCTAAATAACTCAAATATTTCCGGTTGGCAGGCAGACAATTCTTCAACAAAAGTATTTATGGAAAACGCATACATCCCTGCATTCCAGTAGTAATTCCCCTCCTTGAGGTATTCCACGGCTTTTTCCCTGTCCGGCTTTTCAACAAACCTTTCAACCTCGAAGCCTTTCCCCAGAGGGTTCCCTCCTTTTATGTACCCATAACCTGTCTCGGGTTTGTCCGGCTTTATACCCAAGGTTACTATCTTGTCTCCTTTGGCTGAATCCACTACCTCTTTAACATCCTTTAAGAATGCATCATTTGGCTTGATAATATGATCGGAAGGAGATACAAATAAAACCTCTTTTTCACTAACCCCTAACCTATCCAAGCAGTACCTTACTCCCAGGGTAATTGCCGGAGCCGTATTCCGGGCTGTTGGCTCGAGTAATATATGCGCCTCTTCAGCACCGCGTTCCTTCAACTCGGATTTGACGTGATAGAAATACTCTTCATTGGTAACAACCATAATGTCACTAGGGTGGACTAACTCTAAAAACCTCTCCAGCGTCTGGGTTAGCAATGTTTTATCCGACCCAATCTTCAAAAATTGTTTAGGGTAGCTTGTACGCGATAATGGAAACAGTCTTGTTCCTCCACCGCCTGCAAGTATCATAACCTTCATAAGAAATCCTCCAATCAATTTCAGGTTACATTCCACTGTAAACTTTCTCCATCTCTCTATCCGGCTTCCGCAACATTGTACCACTAAAATTTGCTATTAGCAACACCAGCCCGACACCCATCAATACATATAACACCTGGCTGATTGTCGCATGATACTTCAGAATCAGGAAATACTCTGCAATACTTCCAATAGCCAAAGACCAGATGGTCAACTTAACTTTATTTATTGCAAGATTGAAATTAGCTATTATACTTAGCAGGCAAAGCGGAAACATTGCCAGGCTTACAAGCCTGATGTAATGCACTGCCGGTAAATATCTATCCCCAAATAACAGATTTATTATAATCTCCGGAAACAGATTCAATGCCAACACGCCCAATCCGCACAGCACAGCGCTGTATAACAATGCTTTTTTGAGTGAACCATATGCATCCGTTTTCAGAGCTTTTGCCTCGGCTGCAAGAGGAAACATGGCCATGGTGATGGCCATGGGAAAATAATATATAGCCCTTCCGAAAATTACTGCCGCTCCGTATAGTCCGGATTCCTGAGGTGAAAAATAGTGCTTTATCATCAGCATATCTATATTGGTTAAAACTGAGATGCAGAATGTTACGATTAGTACCGGCATTGCATATCCAATGGCTTCTCTCCGGCCAAGGGCAATATTAGGCCCGAATACCTTGAATTTATCCCTTAAAATTATAAAGCCAATTAACACCGCCAGCAAATTTCCTGCTGCCAATGCACCAAGAGCGCCATCAAGCCGAAATCCCAGATACACAAGTAAAATCCCTAATAGCAACCTTGCCACAGGTGTTACCAGATTTAGAAGTCCCAAGTCCCAAAACCATTTAAGCCCCTGTACCGCACCGGTGGAGATAGGCAGCAGCAGTGTTAATGCGATGGAAGTAATTATCAGGACAACATGAAAAATATTATCCACCATTAGATACGAACTTATTAACTGCGCAAATACCAACCCCAAAGCAATTACTACTGCGGTAAATATGCTTACGTAAAACAACATCTTTCTCAGAAAAAGTCCTATCTTAAACTGCTCACCTGTCGCATTGTATCCTGCAATATATTTTGAAACCACCAGCGCTATAGCCAAACCGGGTACTGAAGCAATGGTCAGCAGGGCAAATAGTGCATTCAACGTTCCGTAATCTTCCTCGGTAAGCATTCTTCCCATAACAATCTGGTATACATAATTGCAGATATGACCAGCCATCAATATTATAAATAGTATGATACTGCCTTTTTCAAGTTCCTTAGATGTGCTAGTGTCCTTAATAATGAAACCCTCCCACTGCTTTACAATTTATAAAGTGCCCAGCATTTGAGCCGCTTTATTTACAACCTCATCAATACCCTTGTTCACCTCATCGGATATCTCCATAGGCGTCTTTGCCTGCCTATTTACCTCGTCAATTTCTGACCGGATATTCCTGGCCCTTTCAAGATAGTATCTTCCTTTCTCCTTATCGCCATAGGCAGCCGCAAAATTACCTGCATTAAGATATAGCTCCGCTTTTTCCTTATACACCACTCCTATAAACTTTGCATACTCGACAGCCTTGTCTGCATAACCCAAACCCGTATCAAAATCTCCGCCGGATATATAAAGTGATGCTGCCTGAAGTAAAGTTCTATATGAATATGGTTCATTTCTTAAATTCACTTCGATATTTTCTTTCACTTCGCTAAAATAAGCCTTCCCTTCTTCTTCTGGTAAAAGCCTGCTCAAAGCATTGTTCAGCAGAATGTACTCAACCCTGCGGTCTTCATCCAGTGGCTGCAGCGTCTGATACTTCTGATGAATGGCAGCAAGCTCCGGTCCTACAGCCTTTATCTGATCCTCCGTAAGCTTAGCCCCATACTTACCCGCCTCACTGATTACAGAACGGCCATAAATTGAATTGAAGCCGGACACAACCAATATTAATCCCATAATTACAACAGTTGGCAGCGCAATCATATTGGCTCCTTCCTTAACCGCCACGTGTGCTCTTTCCCTCTGCATATAAAAACCTGATATGAATCCAGTAAGTACCCAGACAAGTATTGAAAGAGCGCTTAAAGACAGGTCAAAATCTATAACACTATGAGCGTATAGTGAAATTATTGCTGTAAAAACCACAGATGGAAGTACAATCTTTTTAATGGTTTCTTCACTTAATTCTTTAATCTCCATTCTGGTCCTATAATAATGATGGATTATCAAACCAATTACTACTAAAAAAGCTACAAATCCAATAATACCTGCTTCAACCCAGAGTTGAACCGGATGATTGTGTACTTCATTTGATGCGTAACCATAAGACTGGTACTTATGGTATAAGGCTTTCCAGCCTCCTCCTCCGGCTCCCAGCGGATAATCTCTTATAATCTTAAATGCATCACCTACAAATACGAGCCTCTGCCATGCGTTATGAGTCTTTAAGCTGATATCCTTGACCTTATAAACCAGTTCGGTAGGCAGGTACATATATTGAGCTATAATCCTTTTCTCAGTACCCGTATTCAAATCCTTAAGCCGGAAATTACTGAAAGCTGCGCTGGTGCCTGAACTATAATTAAACATGTGTAGTCTGATATTCCTTATATCCGGCTTTGTAGTAAACTCAATTCTCTTAACTGTGTTTTCCGGGCCGCCGCTTATCTCCTTCAACGGTTCAAGTTCGGCAAACGGGTTGATACTGTAAATACTCACCTTATAAACCATCTTGGCAGGGTCAGGAGAACTCGAGTCTATATTAAATTCCAGTGAATACCTGGTGTCTGGTTTTATTCCCGTTATATCCCTGATAACAGATTTTTCTGAGTCCGGTTCGTTGAGACTGTGTTTTATTAATAAGGGTTTCTCAAGTGTTAATCCCACCCCTATACCTACAAAGACCAAAGCTGTAATGACTACAGTTGTTAACACATATATCATATTATTTATCTCATACAATATGTTCCTAATTTTATAAACCAAAACCAAAGCTGTTCCACAAGCAACCGCTCCTACAAGGAGTGACACCCATACCATTGAATAATTGGCTGTATTTACTAACTCATTATAATTAAAGAAGTATGATATTAAGAGAGTTACGCCTGCAGCAACTCCAAGGGAAGAAACAGCATCTATAACCAAGGGCTTCTTTCTTAAAAAAATCAAAAGCATTAGAAACATTACCGGAAACACTAAAAACATGCCCCTTGATCCTGTTAGGAGAAGTATGTACAGAAGTATGAACCCCGCAGCTCCATACACAAACCTTTTCCACATGGCATTGCTTACAATCAGTAAACCTGCAGCAAGTAAAAATACGGCGCCAAGGTATGATGCAAACACGTTAGGATACTGGAGGGTTGAATAGATTCTCCCATCTGTATATCCTCCAAAGAACTTGAAATTCATTAGCTGGGCGGATCCACCCTGAAGATGCAGCCATTTGGGTAGATTTTCCAGAACCCAATTGATTTTGTTTGTAAGTATCATCCCTGCACCTGCATCAATTCCTAGGATTGATACCCCAATAGCGCTGACTATTACAGCATTTAGCAGTACTTTTATATTTTTGTACTTCCCGATTAAATCCCTTGCCACCAGATATATTAAAAAGTAGTTTGCATACCTTAAAAACTTATCCCATGAATACTGTGCACTAGCCGCTGTTCCTAATAAAATCGGCAGAAAGTATGCTAAAACAAGTGCCCCGGCTGCTACATCCAGTGGTGACTTTAATATTTTAAAGTCGCTGTTTAAGAGCTTATAAATAAGGAATAATGTAAATAGTATCCCCGAGTAAAGGAATGTTGTTGACATTTCTTGATTAAAATATAGTCCCCTGAAATATGGGGAATAAAAGAGCAGTATAACCAGTCCTATCAGTGTAATGATTCCAATTCTTTTTGAAAGCTTGCTCTCCGATATCTCCGGTTTTTGCTTGGTGACACTGCCTCCGTCTTCGCTTACAGCTTTCTTTTTTGCTTTTTTACTTGCCTGAACATTATTATTTATTATCTTGCTGCTATCTTTACTAGAGCCCTTGTTTTTCGACATATCTAACCTCCCGTTATTCATCCGCATTTTGACACTAATTAGTTTAACATACAACCATAGTATGTCAATCACAGCAAATATACACAAAAAAAGGGCTAGACCCCTATCATTTGTGCTCTTCCTCATCGTCGTTTTCCTGCATCGCGGCTTCCAGTTCCTTTAGAGCTTCATTCCACTGATCCTTTGATAAAACCTGCAAACCACTTTCATTAATTACTTCGCCCCCGCCTTCCTGTCCACCGGTTTTTTGGTCCTGACCATCTGAAGAAGTATGTTCCTCTTCAACCAATGGTTTGGTGTTACTAGCGTAATCAAGAAGCAGCTGATGAAACCTATCTGTATCAAAGCAAGCAAAGGTAAGGTCAATAACCTTTTGGCCATCTACTACTTTGTTAAGATAAATTCCATAGCTAACCAGCTTATCGATGATTAAATTTACATCTGTTGATGTCATCAGCAGCTGCTTTATTTCTTCAGCTGCCTCAGCAACATTGTCCTTGTTTATCAACTTTGGCATTAGTACACTCCCAGCCTGATTCATATTTCTCGTATTAATTATATGTTTTTTAAGGCAAAACCTTAAAACTTGTGATTGTTTTAATTATAGCAAAATGTTCCTCCAAAATGCTACATTTTTTTCATTAAGTTGTGACTATTTATTGAATATTCATTGAATATTCATTGCTCTATAAACCATTACAGCAGCTTCTGCCCTAATACAATCCAACTTGGCATCAAACAGGTTATCAGCTCTTCCCTTAACAATATTATTATGTACTGCCGCTGAAATATAATTCCTTGCCCAGCTTGAAAAAGTCTCAATGTCCTTGAATGAAAGGTTTCTATCATCCCTTGGCAATAGCTCTATTTTTTCCTCTTTAATTAATGCCCTTATAAGAATTACAGTCATTTCTTCCCGGGTTATATTCTCCTTAGGCTTAAAGGAATTATCTTCATAACCGTTAATTATACCTAATTCTTTAGCTTTTGCAATATAAGACCTTGCCCAGATGCTTATATATGCTTCATCCTTGAATCCCAGACTGACTGAGTGTCCTATCTCTTCACCCATCATGGAAATGATTATCTTTATGAATTCTTCGCGGGTTATTGGCTTTCCCGGGTCATATTTACCATTACCAGTCCCATTGACTATACCTCTTGCGGCAAGGTATTGAATCTCATCTTTTGCCCATCCGTATTTATTATCGGTTACATCTATAAATACTACTTGTATTTCATTGCTATCAATAATTTCGGGAGATGCAGGTATTATCTCCGGATTATACTCAACATACTTTGAATCCGGTTGGTCCTGTATATAACTTTGAACCCAAAACCAAACTACATCATCCCCATTATTTAATGTACAGTTCTTGGCAGCCGTATTGGGAGTTACTCCATTAACCTTGAACTTCCACCCGGCAGTTGACGAAATATCTTCCTTAATTCCGGCAATCTCATAGACATATAAATTATCATTTTTAGTCTTGTATGCCAACCCTGTCTGTTCCAATGCCTGGAGCGCAGTCTTGCCGAACTTGCTGCTCTCCGGTATGGTTGCCATACTCTTATCAAATAAACTTTGTCCATTTTTTCCTATAACCGTAACACTGACATTAATACTGCTGCTATTAGCCGGCGGCGTAGAAGGATCGGATGGCTGCTGCGGCTCTGAATTCCCATTATCTTGATTCACCGGGGTACCAAAGGTATTATGATACTTGGTCAGTGCCAACAAAGCCTCATAAGTAGAATACTTTGAATCCCATGAACTTATGAAGCTTCCATCTGCATCCTGATTGCTTAATATGGCAGTAACCAGGTTTTTTCCATTCTTATCCCAATCACCCTGGGTTGGATTGATTACCAAATCGGCCAGCATCATTACAACCTCTGATGTCGTATCATAGTTAGCAGTTCCCCATGACTCAATAGCTCCACCGGCTGACTGTGCACTCTTTATTGCTTCTAATGCGTTTTTAATTACAGTATGGGTATTATCTGCTCCAAGAATTTTTAATGCTCTTACAATTCTGGCTGTTGTATCTATATCTGTCCATCCTCCGCCATAATCAAACAATCCATCTGAATATGACAATCCTTCGAAATATATACGAAGTTCAATTTGTTCGGGTATGGCAGCCCCTGCTTTATTAAGAGCAATTACTGCAAAGGCATCGGTAAATACACCTTCTCCAAAGCTTCCATCAGCCTTCTGCTTATCCAGAAGCAGCCGGACTAAATTTTTGCCGTTAAAGTTAGCGGGATCTTCTTCAATAGAAGCCAGGGTATAAATAAGTTTTACCAGTTCCCCTGCCGATGTTGTTGAGTCTATGTTTAAGGTCTTAATATAATCTATATATGTATTATTTCCCGTTTTGAAGGCCTTCAAGTCAGTTTCCGCCTGTCCCAAGGATGCTGCCAGATAATAATGGCCGCTATATCCTCCAAAACTGCCATTATCTGTCTGTAAGCTTTTTATATAGGAAGAAGCCCTGTCAATCCCCATATATACAAAGTCTTTATATACATGAATATTTATCTCCTCGGAACTTATACCATTGTAGACAGCCTTTATGACATCTGTTTGCTTTTGCCCTGAGTTTACTGTGCCCAGGGTTATTGTTTGAGCGTCACTGTCACTTCCAATGGGAGAGTTATTATAGTACCACTGTATACCTGAATATACCTGGCCGTTTACTGTGTCGTATACATTTGCCGATACACTGATATTGCTTCCCTGTAAGAAGCACTGGCCGCCGGTTGGGCTTGTGATTTCAACCAAGGTTGCCGCAAAGGTTGGGATGGATGTTAATATTAATAATGTTAGTATTATTAATATAATTTTTTTCTTGTTCATTATTGTTGTCCTCCTAGTGATTTTTTAGCTTTCTTTTTAGTTTTCTAAAGCAGTTTCCAGGAAAAGCCCTCTTCAGGTTTTTCCTGCTACCTTTTCCCCGCTTCCCTCATCTTCTCAAACACCGTCTTTCCATTATAGTAATCAGCAAGTGCCATCAGGGATTTGCAGGTTGCCATTATATCCGCCTCTCCATCTGCGGTATGCTTGAATGACCCGTCACTCAGCTGGAATGACAAGATAAATTTCACAGGATTACTGCCATTCTTCCTTGTCCACTTTTCTGAGGTTGGGTTAACCCCTACAGCAACTAAACCTTGCACAACTGCTGCTGCTGATTCCGGGTTCTCTACCCCCCAGGTCTGGAATTCTCCATTCTCTAACTGCTGATAGCTGAGGTATTTCAAGGTTTTCTCAACATATTTGTCCTCATAGTCCTTCCCCAGGACCCCAAACGCAGCCAGAGCCATTCCTGTCATATCTATATCAGAGGTATTTGAATTTACTGTAATACCAAATCCGCCATCCTTATTTTGGTGAGACACCAGCCATTTATAAGCGTTATCTTTGTTTGGTATTTTTTCACCATCAGCATATAGGCAAACAATTCCCCATATGTGCGCATTAACAAGATTACCGCCGCCCTGGTCTACAGTATCCGCAAACTTGCCATCTGAGAGCTGGCTATTTATAACTGCCTTAACTAAGTCTTTACCCGCAAAATTTCTAGGGTCTTTATTTGAAGCAATAGCGCTCAATATGGTTCTTTGGTAATCTGTTGCCCGGCTGAAGTCAAAATCAATACCTTCTTCAACCTCTTTTTCCCTCCATGCCGCACCATTTCCTCCTTCTGTCCATTTTGTTCCCGAAAGTTCTTCTCCTGCATCATACAAAGCAACGGCAGGCCAGTCCAGTAAGCCTTTAAAATTCTTTTCCGAATAATAGGAATACAAATAATCAACCGCCTTATCTATGGCTTCTTTTGTCTGATTCCCTGTCTCGTATGTAAACCTCTGGGTCGGCTCATTTGTCTCCACTTTTAACGCTTCAGGCTGATTTGTTGATTCTTTTGTCTCATTTAGCGCAGCTTTTAAACCCGTTGCTTTCTGACTTGGCTCATTCTTCGTTGTAGGCTGGACAGGCTGTACGTTAATCTCCGGAGCTTCCTGTCCGTTCTGGCTGACACTTTTGCTCTCTGCAGCAGCACCTTCAGAGTTAACTACGTCCTTTTCCCCTGCCTGATTTTCTTTTTCACGGACTGTTCTGTCAGTATTTGCACTTATATTTTCATGGGACATATTTAGTTTCTTAAAATGAAACCCTAATACCGATGCAGCCGAGAATAATGCAGTAATTAAAACTACCAGAACTATAACATGTGTTTTCTTAAACCTTTTCAACTTCCCACCTCCTTTAGAACCTGATTATATATAATTGACTGTCATCTTTTGCTTAAACCTTGAAATTATAATTACAAACTCCTTCCCAAGAATCCACGCCAGAATCACATTTCCTGCTGCATGAAGAGTGTCAAACCAGAAGCTTGCCATACCCAGTATAAGGTATGACTTAAAATCATGCGGATATATATATGATGCCCATGTCCATAGATTCATCAACCATCCGAAGAGGTATCCCCACAAGCCGCACAGTACAGCAAGCTGTGATTTGTTAATATTGGGTATAGCTTTGTTAATCAGCCCTGCCGACATACCAGCCAGGCCCCATGCCATCATCTGCCAAGGAGTCCACGGCCCCTGTCCCAGGAAGAAATTTGATACTACGGCAGCTACTGCTCCGACCATAAAACCTGCGTGAGGCCCCAGAACGTAGCCGGAGATAATCACAATAAACGTGGTTGGCTGAACATTAGGTATCCCAGCAAAAGGAATCCTCCCCAGCGCCGCCACGGCTGACAATGCAGCAATTAATGCTATCTGCCTTGAATTGGTTCTTCCTCTTTCAAAAATAACGAAAAATACTGCTATTATTATTGATAATATTAAAGTTGCCATTATCCTTATCCCCCAGCCATTTTTCTGCTTCCTCAAACGTTACTATTTCTTTTATTCCGTAAAATAGTTTATTGACCTGTGAAGAGTAATACAGGTTATCTTTCAGGATGTCTCTCTTACTGCCATCTGCTGCAATTTCTCCATTAAACATTATTACAGCCCTGTCACAAAACTCAGCTGCAAACTCAACATCATGTGTAACAAGGATTATAGTTTTTCCTTGCAGCTTTAAATCCAGCAGCAGCTTACCAAGGTCATTTTTCCGTTGATAATCCATACCCCTTGTCGGTTCATCCAATATCAATATCTCCGGATCAACAGAAAGTACACTGGCTAAAGCCACCCTCTGCTTCTGACCCGTGCTCAAATCCCGTGGGTTCATACCCTTATATTGCTGCAGTCCCAGCAGCCCTATAACTTCCTCTACGTATTCATTCCACCCAAGCTTAAAGTTGTTCAGGGTATATTTGATCTCTTCCTCAACAGTATCATTTAGAAGATAATTATCCGGGTTCTGTCCGAGAAATCCTATCTTCTTTGACAACTCCGCTACACTTTTATTCTTTGTTGCAACTCCTTCTATTTCTATATATCCTCTTGACGGTTTGAGCAGACCGTTAATGTTTTTTACCAGAGTACTTTTCCCGGCGCCATTCTGCCCTAGAATGGAAATAAATTCACCTTTCTTGAATTCTAAATTTATATCTTTAAGTACATCCCGGCTGCCATCGTATGAGAACCACAGGTTTTTGATTTTTATTACAGTGTTTTCACCCCTCGACCCTTCCCCGCTATCAAGCTTGTTCGTTTCTCCCAAGCCTGGGCGAAAGATAGATTGAGGGTTGCGCTCCATAGAACTTACATTGCCAATAACCATTCTCCCCTGCCTTACAGTCAGGGGAATTCTTTCAACATCAACCTGGGCAAAAAGCCTGGGTATGGAAGGCAGAAAAAAACTTTTATTATCTATTGCCCACCTGCAATATTCCTGAGCATCTCCCTGGAACCTTATCATACCGGTTTCCATAGCCACAACTCTATCTACAAGGTGCAGGCATCTTTCCAGCTTCTGCTCTGCAATAACAATAGTTTTTCCAGTATCTTCAGCTATCTTTCTTATAGTATTCAAAATTTCCTCAGCAGATATAGGATCCATTTGGGAGGTAGGTTCATCCAGAAGTAATACATCCGGATTAATTGCAAGAATGGATGCCAGGGCTACCTTCTGCTTTTGCCCAGCCGAAAGCTCAGTAGTTCTTTTTCCTACTATATCCCTCAACCCCATAAAGTCCAGTGTTTCAGCCAGCCTTCTCTTCATCATCTCCGGCTTAAGTCCAAGGTTCTCCATTCCAAAGACAATTTCTCTCTCTACATCTGTGAGAATTATCTGCTTCTCGGGATCCTGAAATAATATTGCAGCCTCAGGTGCAAGACTTCTGCCCTCCCTGGTTATATCCATATTCTTAAACAATATCTGCCCGCCAATGGCTCCCCCGTAAAAATTCGGCACCAATCCTGCAAACATCTTCAATAACGTTGACTTTCCACAGCCTGACGGTCCAACCAGTAGAACCATCTCTCCTGCTTTAATCTCCAGGCTGGCTTGGTAAACAGCAGGTTCTTTGTTATTCGGATAGTAGTATGTCAAATCCTTGGTTTTAAAAATTGCCATTGTTTATACCCCCACGCCAATAATGCAGGAAATAAAACCAGCGCTGTTACTGCAGGCGCCAGTATAAGCAGTATAAATGAATTAATAAAATTACTTAGCACCGGAAAGAAAGTGAAGGTTAACCAGCCTTTATACAGTCCAGCTATTGATATTGCCAGCACTGCAATGCTGTTGGCAGCCAGCAGTAAATCTCTCCGTTTTACTTTTTCATTAAAGAATACGGTCCTTTTCCCAATACCATAAGCTTTTGACTCAATTGCCTCTGCTGTTCCGTATGTTCTTTCAAGAGATGTAAACAGTATTATCTTTGCAAACGGATACCAATTTCTCACCCGTTGTATTAGATTCTTTGAATCCAGGTCTACTCCCCTGGTTCTTTGAATTTCACCAATCTCCTTTACCTGATCTATTAATGAAGGTATCATTCTGGTAGTAAGAGTAATCACCAAGGCAGACCTGGCAGCAGCAAATGATACCAGGTTTAAAAGCTTATCCCGATGTACTAATATGTTAAAGAGTGAAAATATTAAAACTGTGGTTATAAGCTTCAATGTGAGGCTCAGGGTAAATACAAGTGATTCAAGTGTTATGTCTATATTTCCTGCTAATGGAACATCCTTCACTCTTAGCAGTATGGTTGCCCCCATACCGTTTACTAAAGGGTTTATAATTAGTACAGGCAGCCCAATAATCAAAGACAATGAGATAACACTCTTCACCGCTTTTTTGTCTGTTAAAGCTGCTAATATAGCTATACTTAAATAAATCAAAGCCTGAATGACAGGATTATTGCACAGAATTACCAAAACAAGCATTGATATCAAGTATATTAATATTGCAAGTGTTGAAAAGGATTTTAAAAAACTTTGCAAAACAAACCCCTCCCGGCCGGTAGTCTCTTAACCTCTCCATTGATAATGGCTGCACCATAATATCCCCTTATCTTCTCCGGATTCTTCACAAGCAAATCAACCGCCTGTTCAATCCCTTTATAGTCAACCGATGTAACTATGAACAGCGGCTTAGTATCTCCTAAACCTGAACCGGTAGCAACAATAGCTGAGACATCTTTATTATGGATTTCAACAGGCTTTCCTTTCGCATCAAGCAATTCGAATTTGCTGCTGCTAAAATTGATATAAATTCCCGACTTGATTTGGGCCGAGCAAATCTCTTTAATTTCTTTCTGAGTCTCCAGGTCTTTCCATTGACCAATAATAATTGTGGGGTTAACTCTTTTTGTGACGGAGTTCTCTGATAAGCTTCCAATTACCAGGTTTTCAGCGCCTTTATTCTTAAGTCTTACTGCTAGTTTATCTGCTTCTGCCTTGCAATTTCCGGCATAAAGTATCATTGTCCCTTTTGTTTGTCCATTAAAGCCATTTATGAAAGGTTCAGGGTAAGCGCCTACTATAGCAGGTATAATAGAATTGTCTGCCCACGGGTGATAATCCCAATGAATCCTATCATTCTCTCTTACTTTATAATTTTTGGCAGAGCAATCTGATGCCACGCCATTGACATAGTAAAACCAGTCATACCGCTGACCGTTTATGCTGCCGGAGCTTACCTGATTGATTGACTTTATGAAGCCGCCCCCATATTGGGTATCCACCTTAAGATACCTGCCCATCAGGTCAAGCACCCTGTCCCCCTGAATTACCTTCGCATTTTCATCTTGGATGGTACTGCTGCCAAAATCTTTACTTACTAGAAGCTTAGCAGTTGCTTCTCTTCCGTTATTAATCATACGTACCTGCTCTGAGCAGGCTGTAAATGTAAGAAATGAAATTATGATTAAAGTGACAAAGATGATTTTTTTTATCAACTGTTTACTCCTTTCGAACTGCATCGAGTTAAAAATAAATGCCCCTCTCGGAAGAGAAGGGCATAACTCGGCTACATTCTCTTCCTCTTCCCTCCGAAAAGGATAGGTATACAGCATATACAGGCAGGTATCCTGGCTTGTGAATCCTCCTGAGCCTCTCCTTCCCAGCTTGCGCCAGTGGGTGTAATACGAGGCTTTGTCATCACTTACAGTAGCGGGGGCTGCGACGGACTTTAACCGTACTTCCCTGAAACACCGCATATGGTTTATTCATTTGTCTTTGCAAATTATATATGAAAGTATTTACATTTTCAATGATTTTTACGCCAATACCTTTATGTTAATCCCCGGATATATTTTTCCAATCTCATTTATTCCTTTGGTATTTAATATATACTTGTGTTGAGATAAGGTTTTTAACATAAACTCTTTATCAGCAGTAAACTCATAGCAGTTAACCATATATACAGGCACCATTAAGCTTGGCAGTAATTCTTCTATTTGCTTTATTAAATTATCATCTAAGCTATTGGCTTTCTGTATGCAAATTATCAGCCCTTCTTCTGAACAGCTAGGACCAATTAACTCTATCATGCTTTTTATGTGATAGGCAAAGTGTCCTTCCTGAGTAATTCTACAAACCGCTTTTAATGGATACAGTACCACATGCTCCTGCCAGTTTTCATATTTAAGATACGGATCAATATTGGAAATTGCTTTAGGCAGCTTTTCCCTGGTCTCTTCTTCTATGAAAAGTAATACTTTAGAACCTTTCTTAACTTTATCTATTAAATAGGTTAGTACAGTTGATAAGAAATGACCTTCACCGGCATAAAAACTACACACCCTGGTTAATTCCTTGCTTTTAAATTCCCTGCCTTTCATAATCATTTAAAAAAGCCCTCCAAACAGAAATAAATTTCCAGCTTTTGGTATAATATATCACTGTTAGTCACCTGTCAACATATAATATGTAATTTATTTCCATAAGTTTTCTGCAATTATTCCTAATTTTTATACCATTTTAAATATGTTTTAGTCCTATATGGTAAATTACTGTAGTAGTTTGTAGTATTTTTTCAAAAATATTTATATGCTGCTCAGGTATAAACTTGCAGTTAGTAGTCAATAATTAAATCAGAGATACATTTATTAATCAATTAAGTTAATTAAAAGATAAGAGGTGATATTTTGAGAGAAATAAAAATAATTAAACTTAAATTTGGGTTATATAAAAAACAAATAGTTAATGCTCTTACAATAATACTTTTATTAGCAACTCTGATCTTAGCATCAGCTTACACATACTCTGAAAACATACAGCAAGGTCTGGCAGAAAATCTAATCCGGCTTCATGTAATAGCAAATAGTAATTCTCAAGAAGACCAGGAAGTTAAGTATATGGTTAGGGACGAAATTTTAAAATATATGAGTTCCCAGACGGTTGACCTTAAGTCAACCGATGAGGCAAGAAACCTAATATGTAACAACATTAGCCGCATTGAGAAAATTGCAAAAGAGACTTTAGAAGCCAATGGATATAGCTATGAAGTAAAAGCATACTTCGGAAATTTTCCTTTTCCAACAAAGGTATATGATGATGTAACCTTGCCGGCAGGTGAATATCAATCATTGAGGATTGTTTTAGGGAAGGGGTCGGGTGCAAACTGGTGGTGTGTAATGTTTCCTCCACTGTGCTTTGTAGACGCTTCAAGAGGAGTCGTACCTGATTCGTCAAAAGCACAGATGCAAAACGTCTTAAGTGAAGAGGAATATAACCTGGCAATGAGTAATTCAGTTGGAAGTACGCCTCAAGTAAAATTTAAATTTAAGATAGTAGAACTACTGCAGCAATCCAAAATGAATCTTGCCAAATCCCAAGGGCAATAGCTGACAAGACAAGGACAAGACAGGGGGACGGTTCTGTTGTCTAGCTTTTAAAAGCTAGACAACAGAACCGTCCCCCTGTCTTTCAAATTTACTCCTGTTGATTTTTATGGTGTTTGTGTTATACTCAAGATATACTCTTTAAAATTAGGTGGTGGTCCATTTGGACATCCTAACAAATTGGTTTCTTGATCATGCAAACTACTTCGAAATGTTTCTTAAGCTATTTCTGGCAGGGATTCTGGGAGGACTTATCGGGTATGAACGTCAAAGCTCACATAGACCGGCAGGGTTAAGAACCCATATACTGGTTTGCATAGGCTCGGCACTTGTTATGGTTACATCAGAGTATATTTTTGAAACCTATAGACATATTACAACTACTATGGATCCTGCAAGACTGGGAGCTCAAGTTATAAGTGGTATTGGCTTTTTAGGCGCCGGTACCATCCTTCGTGACGGTTCTACCATCAAAGGGCTTACAACTGCAGCAGGACTCTGGGCTGTTTCGTGTATAGGAATTGCAATCGGTGCAGGATTCTATTTCGGTGGAATAGCTGCTGCTGTCCTGGTTTATTTAACCTTATTACTTTCTAAAGACTGGGAAGTTAGTATTGACTCAAAAACTAATTCTAGAAAAATTAAAATATTGGCTGAGAATAAACCTGGAATAATCGGAACTATTGAATCTAAATTCGCTGAAAATAATATTACAATCAAATCCATCAAGATAGTCCCAACAAACAATGACACTGTAAAAGTTTTTCTATATGTTAAGTATCCTGGTTCTACAGCCAGAGAGCAGATTATTTGCTCTCTCAACGATACCGAAGGAGTTGTTAAAGTTAACTAGTTGAAAACTTTAATGAGTTATTGTTCATGCTGTGACAGTGATAACTGCAAAACTATATTAGAGGTGAGGCGACAATAATGAATCATTTTATAATGGATGCTTTTAACGGATACCGTTCCCGTTTGGATGATATTATGCTGGTACATGAGATCTTGGAAGAATTACCTTTGAAGCTGGGTATAAAGCCGGTAATGCAGCCCTTCATTCTGCCCTACTACAATGGTGTCGTTCCGGAGGATTGTGGCATAAGTGCCTTCATTTTCTTGGAGGGCGGACATTTTACCATCCATACGTTTTCCTTCCGCGAGACCTATTTTGTGGACTTACTTTCTCCTGAATTATTTGATGCCCAAAAATTGGATGAAATACTCAAAAAAGCCTTCCCGGCAGAGCAAAGTAACTTGTATCTTCTAGAAAGAGAAAAAAAAGAAAGTTACCCGCAGAAGATTGAAATCAATGAAGCATTGGACTTCGGGCCGCACCTCTTTCTTGATTTTATTGATTATAATGGCCCCAAAACAATGGATGATCTTTTCGAACTTTTTGATACCATGCCCTTTAAAATAGGAATGACTCCAATAATCCGCCCTTATGTGGTGAGGAACTTGGTAGGAAACGAAAAGGTAACCTCTATTCTTACCATGATTGCAGAAAGTCATATCAGTTTGCATTACTATGAAGAGTCCAACCGGGCATACCTAGACTTGTTTTCCTGCCGCTTCTTCAATTATAACGAGGTAATTGGAAAATTGAAACAGGTATTCAACAGTAAGATCACTAATGAAACCCTCATTTCACGTGGCAGTAAATACCAGAATTTTAAACACGCCTCCACTACCCAGGCAATTAATTCCCGGGCTTGGACAGAAAATGTATATAAACGTTAATTTTTTTTGTAACTACAATATTTTTCTTGACCCTCAAGAAACTCTCCTATATACTAAAAAATCATGTTATAATAAAATTGTTGTAGTTATTCTATTAAATAGTAATAAATACCTGGACCCCTTATATTAAAAAGGAAGTGAACATATTTATGCACAAATTAGTCATAACCGGGGGAACTTCACTTGAAGGTGAGATCACCATTAGTGGCGCCAAGAACTCTGCTGTTGCCATCATTCCTGCAACATTACTGGTGGACGGCCCGTGTAGAATAGAAAACATTCCTAAAATTAAAGATGTTAAGATGTTCTTGAAAATATTAGAAAATATTGGGGCAATTATTGAGTACATAGATGATAGTACTGTAATTATAGACACATCCAGCATAGATTCTTACGAAGCACGTTACGATGAAGCTAGTAAAATTAGAGCTTCTTATTATTTAATGGGTGCCCTATTGGGAAAATTTAAAAATGCCAGGGTTGCTCTTCCGGGAGGATGCGATTTTGGTACAAGGCCTATAGATCAACATATCAAAGCATTTGAATCTCTTGGTGCCAAGGTAGACATTGAACATGGCCTGATAACCGCCAGAGCAAATGAACTTAACGGATCATCCTTCTACATGGACGTCGTAAGTGTTGGCGCGACAATAAATGCTATGCTTGCAGCTGTTAAGGCAAAAGGGACAACAGTAATAGAAAATGCTGCAAAAGAACCTCATGTAGTTGATGTTGCCAACTTCTTGAATAACATGGGAGCAAATATAATCGGAGCAGGTACAGACATAATAAAAATCAAAGGAGTAGATAAACTTCCCGGCGGAACTACATATAGCATTGTGCCTGATCAGATAGAAGCAGGTACTTTTATGATTGCATCTGCCATAACAAATGGAGACATTACTGTAAAGAATATCATACCTAAACATCTTGAATCCCTTTCTGCAAAATTGATAGAGATGGGAGCATCGGTTAAAGAGAATGATGATGGAGACAGTCTCAGAGTGAAGATAGATAAAAAGCTTTTAGCTGTAAATATTAAGACACAACCTTACCCAGGATTCCCTACCGACCTACAGCCCCAAATTACAGCTCTCCTTTCCCAGGTGGACGGTATTAGTATTATTACTGAAGCAGTTTGGGACTCCAGGTTCCAGTACATACCTGAGTTAAGAAGAATGGGAGCCCAAATCAGAGTCGAAGGCAGAATAGCCATAGTTGAGGGAGTTGAACGGCTTACCGGAGCTAAAATTAAAGCTACTGACCTAAGGGCTGGAGCAGCAATGATTGTAGCTGGACTCGGTGCAGAAGGTATTACAGAAGTACATGACCTGGAAATTATTGACCGCGGTTATGAAAACGTAGAAGAAAAATTCAAGCAAGTTGGGGCAAAGATTGAGCGTGTAAGGATTACTGAGATGGATTATTGATTACATATTCCAGACGCATGCAATGCGTCTCTACAAATGTAAAAGGAAGGTTCACTAATGATAAAATGTTGCTCATTATACAGCGGCAGCAGCGGAAATGCAATCTTCGTAGGCAATGATGATACTAAAATTCTGATTGATGCCGGAGTTAGCGGCAAAAGAATTGAACAGGGTTTGAACTCTATAGGTGTATCACTTACTGAAATAGATGCTATTATGGTTTCTCATGAACACTCTGACCATATATGCAGTGTAGGTTATCTGTCAAAGAAATATGATATACCTGTCTATGCCAGCGAACTTACCTGGAATGGAATGGAGGACCAGTCCGCAAAAATTGCTCCGGACAACCGCATAACATTTCGTCCTGATTGTTGGTTTGAGATAGGAAATTTAGATGTCCTGCCCTTTAGAATTCCGCATGATGCCAGTGAGCCTTGCGGTTTTAGTGTTTTCGGAAATAATAAGAAAGTAACTGTTGCAACTGATATAGGTCATATGACCAACTACCTTATAAAAAATATGGAATCCAGCGATCTCCTGCTCATCGAATCGAATCACGACATAGAAATGCTTAAGTGCGGCAGGTATCCCTGGCATCTAAAAAAGCGCATATTAGGTGATAACGGACACCTCTGCAATGAAGTTGCTGCCAAAACCATTGCCCATCTCGTCAAATCAGGAATGAAAAGATTTCTCTTAGGCCACCTCAGTACTGAAAATAACTTTCCTGAACTGGCACTTCAAACCGTCACAAATGCTCTTGGCGAGATAGGAGTAAGGACCGGAGAAGAAATTTTCCTGGAAGTTGCACCTAGAAATACTAACTCAAAGGTTTTGGAGTTGATATAAATGAATATCACTATTATTAGTGTTGGAAAGGTAAAAGAAGACTATTTAAAAGCTGGAATAGATGAATACTTAAAAAGGCTCTCAAAATACTGCAAAATTAATATAATTGAACTTGAAGATGAACGAGTCCCTGAAAAATTAAGCAAAAGGGAGCTTGAAATTATTCAGCAATCAGAGGCAAATCGAATAAAGTCCTTTCTTAAACCTGGATGGTACATAATTGCATTAGATTTCAGGGGTAAGCAATTCACTTCTGAGGAGCTTGCTTCAAAAATCGAAAATTCAGGCATATCAGGTCATAGTAACATGGCATTCATAATAGGCGGAACTACCGGGCTTTCTTCAGAAATCCGCAATTCTGCCAATCTCATACTATCGTTTTCCAAGCTGACTTTTCCCCATCAATTAATCCGTTTAGTCCTTCTTGAACAACTTTTTAGAAGTTTTAAAATTATTAAGGGTGAAACTTATCATAGATAGTGATAAAATATGCATAGCAAGGGCATGTCCCCGGCCACATAAAGGAGGTTATCCAGTGAAACGTATCTTTGTCTTACTGTTAGCTTTATTGATATGCTTAAATACAACAACATTGCTTGCAGCCAATCCCGAACCTCAATCCGCTACAGCCGAGTCAGCGGTTTCTATTAGTCTGCCTGACCTGGAAGCAAAAAGTGCAGCACTTATAAACCAGGATACAGGTAGAATATTATTTAATAAAAATGCACATCAAAAACAGTATCCTGCAAGCACTACCAAAATTATGACCGCTTTGCTGGCAATGCAGAACGAAAATCTTGATGCAACCATAACTGTCGGAAAAGAAGTAAATCTTGCTCCTATAGATGGTAGTAAAGCAGGCCTTAAGCCAGGTCAGAAAATCAGCCTCCGTGATCTGTTACGCGCCCTTTTACTCCCATCCGGTAATGACGCAGCATATACTGTTTCTGTATACATTGCACGTAAGGTCAAAAATGACCAATCCATGAATATATCCGACTCACAGGACTACTTTGTCGTTTTAATGAATAATAAGGCAAAAGAGATGGGTCTTAAGAATACCGCCTTTACCAATCCGCATGGTTATCCTGACGAAAACCACTACACAACGGCTTATGATCTTGCATTGATTGCGCGGGAAGCTATGCAGAACCCATTCTTTAGGGAGGTTGTAAAAACCGAATCCTATGCATTGAAAACAGATGAAAATCTTAATGCTAATAAAGAGGCCAATAATACTACTGTATGGTATAACAGAAATCTTTTAATCCGTCCCAAAAGTAAGTATTATTTTCCTGACGCAACAGGAATCAAAACCGGACACACATCTGTTGCGGGCAGCTGTTTGGTATCATCCGGAACAAAACACAATATGAATTTGATAGCCGTGGTGTTAAACAGCTCAGAACCAGGAAGGTGGATTGACTCCAAAAAACTGCTGGAATATGGGTTTACGAATTTTCAATCCTACCAATTGCTTAAGAAGAATCACGCTGTTAAAAGTATTAGACTTAAAAATCAATCCTTATTCGACCCTGGGCAGTTGGACTTAGTGCCTGCAAAAGACTTCACAGAAATTTTACGCAAGGATGAAGTACCTAAACTACTTCAAACCATTGCGTGGAACAAGGAACTGCTGGCTCCATCTCTCCAGGCAGACGGTGAGGAACGCTTGCTGGCCCCATTATACGAAGGCCAGCCGGTAGGAAAAGTAGTCTTCCAAGTGGATGGTAAGACAATTGCAGAATCCGACCTATTGGCTGCACGGACTGTTAAGCAAAACATTATCAGCCTGGTTACTTCAAAGAAAGTTATACCGTATACTATAGCCGCTGGTCTTATTATACTTGTTGTAGCTATTCTGGTGTTTCGTCAGATTATCAGCAGGAAAAAGTACTAAAACATAAAAAATCCCCATTTAGGCGGGTTCTCACAGGGATATTTTTTGAACTGTGGGTATCAGGTGAGGCAGACAGCAGATTAAGCTGTCTGCCTTT
>DHFP01000173.1 GCA_002402315.1 Clostridiales bacterium UBA4821 | reverse complement strand
ATCAGCAGAACCGTCCCCTTGATTACCCTTGATTATAGGTAAGAAATTGCAAGTTAATATGCATATTATGCTAAAAATGTTGAATAAATAGAGAAACAACTATATAATAAATATATATAGTTGTTTTTTGCTATTTCGTATTTTAAATTATTGTAGAAGTGACGAGCATATAAAATCCACGGAGGTAGCTTTACTTATGAAACGAATAGTGTTGTTATCTGCTCTATTATTAAGTTATTTTATTGTAATATCTATAGTTACTAATGCTTCTTTATTTTCTAGCGCTGCATATGCGAGCAGTTCCCAAAAATTAATACCGTGTGATTTGGATGGAAAGGAGAGCGGAAATCCATTTGACAAGGCAGGTGTTGCTATTGAAAAGATTGATGATACCGGTAATTTTTCTTACTTCGGTGTAGATATAGCTATTTATAAAAAAACGGAGAGTAAAGAAGGCTGGGAAAAAGTATTTCAAAAGAGGATACCTACAACCAGCTCGGAGGTTTTAGTGGAGGATTTGCCTGACTTGATGGAATACGAAACAGGAGCTGTCTACTCATTGGGATACCGGACATTATACACATTGATTGATGATGGAAACGATTCATTGATTGAAACAGATTGGAAGGTTGTTGATAATAGTTATTTTAAGCTATATATATCTGAGGATAATTCAACAGTATTTAAAGATGTTTATAAGACTCACTGGGCCTACAAACCAATAATAGATGCTGCCCGGTCAGGTATTATTTCCGGATATCCGGATGGAACCTTTAAGCCTGAAAGGAAAGTGAATTTTGAGGAATTATCTATAATTGTAAAAAGAATAGATAAGGATTCAACCAGTGCAATAAACTTTCTAAGCACATTTAATGGCAAGAAAGAAGTTACACGTGCGGATTTTGTAAGTGTTTTAATAAGAATTAAAGGTTATGAAAATGAAAAGGTGGATACAAGCAGGCTTTCCAAATTGTTTACGGATATAAATACTGTTTCAGCGTCAAAGAAAAAAGATATTTTAATTGCATATGGCAAAAAGCTTATCAGTGGCTACGGTAATAAAACTTTTAAGCCTGAGGCCCTGCTTACAAGGGCTGAAGCAGTAACAGCAATATTCAGACTAATTAAGGAATGATGAAATAATAAAATCCAAGTTCCTAAAGGATAAGGGGGATACAAATGTCTAAAATCAAGGTTTTCAAATTCATATTTTCTTATGTTGCAGTGCTGCTGGTGTTTAATATGCTATCGGTTATGGTTCATGCAGAGGATAATTACCTGGGAACAATTGAATACTTTTACCATCCTGACTGCTCTTACTGCATAGGACAGTCTGAGGTTTGGAATAAATGGCAGGAAGAGAACAAGGACAGGTTGAAGCTTGTAAAGCTTGAAAAAATAAATATCCAGAATGCCGCTGAAGCATCAAAACGCGGGTATACAAATCAAGGAACACCATATATCCAGGTTAAAAACAGCAAAGGCGCGGTTATTGATAAGGCTTACGGAGACCAGACAAAAGAGCAATTAGACCGGTTTGCCGACAAAATACTTGGTGAAGATAATTATATAGGAGCAATAGAATACTTTTATCATCCCGACTGTTCTTTCTGCAAAGAGCAGACTCCTATCTGGGATAAATGGGCCGAAGAAAATAAGGATAAGCTGAAGACGGTAAAGCCGGAGAAAATAAATATTCAAAATACTGTCGAAGCATTAAAGCATGGCTACATAAACCAGGGAACGCCATATATTCAGGTTAAAAATAGAAAAGGCGATGTCATTGATGAAGCATCCGGAGTTCAAACAAATGAGCAATTAAATGGATTTGCAGACAAAATACTTTCGGAAACAATTTTTACGGTATCTGAGAAGGAATACTATTCAAATCAAAAAGAACAATTATCAGATGATGCTCCATTTCTGGAAAAAGGGAAAGTATATGTTCATGCGAGAAGCCTGGTAAAAGTATTGGGCATAGAGGATTTGAGCTTTAAAGGAGAGATACTTTCAGTTAAAAAAGGGAAGTTATCATTGGAATTCAAAATTAATTCGCCCATTATAAAGATAAACGGTAAAGAAGAAGAATTGGATTTTCCGGCTGTACTAAAAAACAACAGGACTTTCTTGTGTGCAGATTATTTTGCAGAAATATTCGGATACAGTGCCTATGACGATGGAGAAAGTGTAATAATCGGTTCGAGGGTAATAGGCAAAATGCCGGAATTTCCTGAGCCGGTAGAATCCGATGTTGATAATGATTATTATGATTTAAACGAAATACTTATATATGCAGGTCTGAATAGTCAGGATTTCTATTTTGAAAAGGATAATTCCATTGTATTAAATAACAGCAGAAAGTATGCAAAGATACTGCTTAAGGATGGCTCTAACAATATAATTATTGAAGATGTTAAGGGAAATTTTATAGATAATAAAATTAAAAAGCCTTTGGTAAAAAAAGATGGGAAATGGCTGGTAAGTGATACCGACATAATAATAATTGCACAAATAGGTGCTGCTGTAAAAGATTAGCATAATACATTTTAAAAAATAGAAGCAGGTTTCAAAATTTGAACGGAGGGGTTAGATATGAGAAAAACACTAAAGTATAGGCTAAGAGGATTAATTATTATCTTTGCCACGGCAGTTTTTATGATTGTTCCATATACCAGCTTAGCTGGAACATGTTATTACGCTGATAATAGACGCACAGATACGGTTTGCCACATGTGTAGTTCAGGAGAACAGTGTGAATTCAGGAAGTATAAGTGTCCTAATGGATGGCAGATAGGAACTCCTGTGACAAATCTCAACAGCTACGAAAATTATGTATTTGCCAGAGGAATGCAAAGTTGCGGAGGCGGGAATGACCATGCAGAAGACATGGAAGGTTTAAGTACATGGGGAGTAACTGTAACTCAGTTTGTGCCAACATCTTGTAAGGTTTGGATGAGCTGTTATTATAGAAACAAACCTAGTGGGTGGTGCAACGACCCGGCACATTGGTCTCCAAGAGGAAACCCTCCGTATGATTATCTTGTTACAGCAAACTGTAGTTTATCTCTTATGGGTCAAGTTCAAAATCCAACTCCTGCTATAACAGTTGTAAATGGACGAAGCTTTTCAATTACACTTTATAATTCCAGTGGTTTTTCTACAGCCAGTACATCTTACGGAACCATAAGTGTAAGTACCAGCGGCAGCAATCAGATTCTTTCAGGAACATTGAATGGAGTACCAAGCGATTTTGTGGATGTTAACTTAGGGAGCGGAAAAATAAAACTGAAAGCTATACAACCTCCAAATGCGTCAGCCGCCAGAGTATCATTTTATTAATAGTATTCTGCTGCGTGAGGAAGTACTGATTAAAAATTTTCACGCTGAAGAAACTGGATGGGACGTGAACCGATGATTGGATTAAGAAATAATTTATTATTGACCGTTACATTATTCTTTTGTTTATCCATAAGCTTTTATGCAGATGCAGCTCCGGCACAGGCGGGAAGACTTTATGGTAACATGTAATTCTGCCGGAACTGTTACTGATTATACCCCCAAAACCGGTATATCTATTGAGGGTATTTCTTATGACACAGTTAATTATTACCTTAAAGGTATTGATGTAGGCTTGTTTTACAGCAATGGTACTTTTATTAAATCTATTGGTTCATATATGAGCACAAATATAAGTATAAATTTTGGTTCCATAACTAATTATGATTATGGCTCAATCTATACGGTCAAGTACCGTGTGACAGTGGGAGTTATATTATGTCATAATCAGGGGGACGG
>DHFP01000258.1 GCA_002402315.1 Clostridiales bacterium UBA4821 | reverse complement strand
GTACAGGCAATAACTAACAGGCCGCGTCTTTAATGACTTTTTCTGTTGGGGCCAAATTTTATGACCGGGTTTACTGAATGATTACTCCTGCTCATTGTTTACTTCATAGGTGAGGGCGTCGATCCCAACGTCAACAGAGAACGCCTTTTGTTACCCTGGATAAAAGCGGCCAATTCCCAGGTAATAAATCCCACTCATTAACATTTCTGTTGAACCGATCACGCATGCATCTACTCGACTAAAGTCATGCTAAGTATTATTGAAGTTTAATTTAATAGAATGAGGTAAAGGATGAAAGGTATAATTTTAGCTGGTGGTTCGGGAACAAGACTTTACCCTTTAACTATAATTACAAGTAAACAACTTCTACCTGTTTATGATAAACCGATGGTATATTATCCTTTATCGACACTAATGTTAGCAGGAATAAGGGATATTCTTATTATCTCAACACCACATGATTTGCTTAATTTTGAGCGGCTCTTAGGTGACGGAAATCAGTTTGGAGTAAAGCTTTCATATAAGGTTCAACCATCACCAGATGGGTTGGCACAGGCATTCCTCATTGGAGATGAGTTTATAGGCGATAACTGTTGTGCAATGGTGCTTGGTGATAATATTTTTTATGGAAACGGTTTCAGTTCATTACTGAGGGAAGCTGCAGCAAATGCTGAAAATGGTGAGGCTACAATTTTCGGATACTACGTTAATGATCCGGAGAGATTTGGTATTGTAGAATTCAACGAAAACGGAAAGGTAATTTCAGTTGAAGAAAAACCTAAGCAACCTAAGTCGAACTACTGCATTACAGGTTTATACTTCTATGACAATAGGGTTGTAGAAATGGCTAGGCGGGTTAAACCCAGTGCTAGAGGTGAGTTGGAAATAACGGATTTGAACCGAATGTATCTAGAGGACGGAACCCTTAATGTTCAGTTGCTGGGTCGAGGGTATGCGTGGCTTGACACAGGAACAATGGATAGCCTGATTGAAGCTGCATGCTTTGTGCAGACGATTGAGAAGAGACAAGGTATTAAGATTTCTGCTCCAGAAGAAATTGCATATAAAAATGGATGGATAAGTAAGAGGGCTCTTCTTGTGTCTGCTGAGCGTTATGGGAAATCCCCGTATGGAGAACATCTTAAAAGAGTAGTGGAAGGAAGAATTAGGTATTAGAGTGTTAGAAATTAAAGTGGTACGTATAAATCCTGCATGAGAGGTTTGGAGTATGAAGGTAACCAAAACTAAATTTAAAGGCTTATATTTGATTGAGACTGACGTATATGGTGACAACAGAGGATGGTTTACTGAGAGCTATACTAAAAATAAATTTGCAGAGCAAGGTGTAGTTGTAGAATCTGTGCAAGATAATCATTCCTACTCAGCACAAAAAGGGACGCTTAGGGGTATACACTTTCAGACAAACCCTATGGCTCAGACAAAGTTGATTAGATGTACTAGAGGGGCAATTATTGACACGGTTGTGGATTTAAGGAAAGGCTCTGATACATACAAGCAGTGGTATAGCATCGAGTTGTCGGCAGAGAATAAAAAACAATTATATATTCCAAAGGGCTTTGGGCACGCATTCCTGACAATTACAGATGATGTGGAAGTACAATACAAAGTGGATCAGTATTACTCCAAAGAATGTGACCGTAGCATAAAATTTAATGACCCTGAAATCGGAATCAATTGGGGTACTGAAAATCCTGTGCTCTCTCAGAAGGATTTGAGCGCTCCATTATTAAAGGACAGCGATGTAAATTTTAGCATTAAGGTTTTGGTAACTGGTGTGACTGGTCAGCTTGGTTATGATGTGGTGAAAAGGCTCAATGAAATAGGGATTGAGTGTATAGGCGTTGAGAGAGGCGATTTTGATATAACCAATAAAGAGGAAACAGAGGCATTTATTCTAAAATACAAACCGGATGTAGTGGTGCACTGTGCAGCGTATACTGCAGTAGATAAAGCTGAGTATGCGAAGGAGCTTTGCTACGCAATAAATGTTAATGGCACAAGATATATTACTGAGGCTTGCCAAAAGATAGATGCAAAGATTGTATACATTAGCACCGATTATGTATTTGATGGTGAAGGAAATGAGGCCCAGAATGAAGATAAGGTAACTGCTCCTATTAATTATTACGGTTACTCAAAAGAGCAAGGCGAGCTTATCGTTAAGGAACTCTTAGAAAAATACTTTATCATCAGGACTTCATGGATATATGGCAAGAATGGTAATAATTTTGTGAAGACCATGTTGAGGCTGGGGCAGACCAAAGATGAAATCAGTGTAGTTAATGATCAGATTGGAGTGCCGACGTATACATACGATCTGGCAGTACTTATATGTGATATGCTTCAAACTACAAAGTACGGAACATATCACGCCGTAAATGAAGGATATTGTAGCTGGTATGAATTTGCAATGGAGATTTTTCAACAGGCGGGTATAAAAATTAAAGTGAACTCTATACCTACATCAGAATATCCAACAAGAGCTAAACGTCCGTTTAATTCTAGACTGTCGAAAGAGATGCTAGATAAGAATGGCTTTGATAGATTGCCGGAGTGGAAGGGTGCACTGATGAGATATTTGGAAGAGATTAAGTAATGGGGCAGGTAAAAGAGATGAAGAACGTTCTGGTAACTGGTGGCGCTGGGTTTATTGGTAGTAATTTTGTCAAGTATATGCTGAACAAGCATCTCGAATATAAGATTATCAATGTAGATGCTTTGACATATGCTGGCAATCTGGAAAATTTAAAAGAAGTCGCAGACAATGTGAACTATATCTTCTATAAAGCGGATATCAGGGATAAAGAAAAAATAGATGAAATCTTCTCGATTCATGGCATCGACACGGTTGTTAATTTTGCAGCAGAATCACATGTGGATAGAAGCATAGTTGAGCCTGAAATATTCTTGACTACCAATATTCTTGGCACTCAGGTATTACTGGATACAGCAAAAAAATATTGGAAGGTTAATCCCGAAGATAAATACTGTAAGGAATATAAACTTGGTGTTAAATACCTACAGGTATCAACGGATGAAGTATACGGCGCACTTGGGAAAACAGGAATGTTTGTGGAGACCATGCCTCTTTTACCCAACAGCCCATACTCAGCATCCAAAGCAAGTGCAGATATGATTGTCAGAGCTTACCATGAAACCTTTGGTATGCCAGTCAACATCACCCGTTGCAGTAATAACTATGGCCTATATCAATTTCCCGAAAAGTTAATACCTCTTATGATTAATAACTGCTTAAAGGAAAAAGACCTGCCTGTCTATGGTGACGGGATGCAAGTGAGGGATTGGCTACACGTATCTGATCACTGCTCTGCCATTGATACAGTGTTACATAAGGGAGCAATTGGTGAAGTCTATAATATTGGCGGTAATAACGAGAAAGCCAATATTGAGATTGTGAAACTCATCTTAAAAACCCTAGGTAAGTCAGAGTATTTAATCAAATATGTAAAAGACAGACCAGGACATGACAGAAGATATGCTATTGACAATACAAAAATTACAACTCAACTTGGATGGACCGCTGTCTACACTTTTGAGCGAGGGATGAAGGAAACTATAGAGTGGTATTTAAGTAACCAAGATTGGATTGAGAACATCATATCCGGTGAATACGTGAAGTATTATGAGAAGATGTATAACTAACATTGGTGTTCGGTTAACCAGATTTTGTATGATGATTGTTAGTGAGGTTACATATTACAGGTGTTAATCGAGAGAGAAATATTACCACCAGATAACATCACTGGTATTAAATGGTTAACAAGCACCCCACATGCTACCATATTTTGAAGCATCTGTTGCCAAATCCCACGTTATTATTGTTACTATATAATACTATATATACATAATACTGGTTAACCGGTCACGCATGGAGCCATACTTAAAAAACATAAAACACCGTTATCAAAAAGAATCTTCATAACATGCAGAAGCATTTGTTTATTATTTTTTGACGGAAAAATTGACTATAACAAACTCAAATCCGTGCGGGATTTTGAATGTGTTAAATATATAATGACATGTTTTTACGGTCATACGCTATACCGGTGCATTGCATTTATTGTCAGATTTCCTTATTTTACGATGTACATATTATTAGTGCTACGAACTGTCAAGAGATTTATTCGTCGACACTTACAGAAACTTAATAAATTAGCATTTGAGAGGAAATAGAAGCTTTGTCAAACGATAAATCTATTTTAGTTAATCTTATCTGGAAATTCTCTGAACGTGTACTCGCCCAGCTCGTTACTTTCATAGTATCCATCGTACTTGCACGGCTTCTGCTGCCGGATGACTATGGTGTAATTGCAATGACGCTCGTGTTTATTACTGTGGCGGATGTTTTTGTTACAAGTGGGTTTGGTAATGCTCTGATTCAAAAAAAGGATGCAGACAACATAGATTTTTCATCGGTGTTTTATTTTAACATAGGTTTTTCTCTACCCATGTATTTGTTATTGGTCGCAGCCGCTCCATATATAGCAGAGTATTATAATTACCCGATAATTGATCCTGTGTTGAAGATTATGGGTATTAGAGTCATCTTTTCGGGAATTAATAGCGTTCAGCAAGCTTATGTATCAAGGAATATGATTTTTAAGAAATTTTTCTGGTCGACCTTCTTTGGTACAATTATGTCAGGAATTGTTGGTGTGGTAATGGCTTATATGGGGTTCGGTGTTTGGGCCTTAGTTGCTCAGTATATGACAAACTCTATCATCAATACGCTAGTTTTATGGTTTGCAGTTAGGTGGCGTCCGGACCTTAGCTTTTCGGTGTTAAGACTGAAGGGACTAATATCATATGGTTGGAAAATACTATTTGAAGGCGTGTCCAATACTATTGTCGGGGAGTTAAGAAACTTGATTATCGGTAAAGTCTATACTCCGGGAGACTTAGGTTTCTATACAAAGGCTCAGCAGTTTCCAAGATTGCTTGTTGATAATATAAGCGTGTCAATTAGTTCGGTGCTATTCCCTGCCATGTCGCTGGAACAGGATGATGAGCAAAGAGTAAAAACTATGCTTCGTAAGTCAATTGTTCAATCTTCATATTTATTGTTTCCCATGCTGATGGGACTTGCAGTTGTTGCCAAGCCGCTTGTTACAATTCTACTTACCGAAAAATGGTTGGATTGCGTACCCTATATGCAAATATTTTGCTACACTAATGCGGCGATAATAGGGATGATACCCCGCCATCAGGCCCTCAACGCGACTGGCAGAAGCGATGTTTTTATGTATGAGCATATTTTTGCCCGTGCTGTCGGAATTGCACTGCTAATAAGTGTATATAAAATTAGCGTGATGGCAATTGCTTTAAGCGGAATTGCCAGTTCTATTATTCTTAGTCTAACTGTGATGTACACAAGCAAAAGATTTAACCATTATGGATATAAAGAGCAAATAGCCGACGTTTTGCCGATTGTTATTCTTAGCGTATGTATGGGAGCACCGGTATTTTTTGTTCAGTATCTGGGAATGAACGATTTTTTTACATTGTTAACACAGGTTTTACTGGGCGTGACAATATATACAGGATTATCAGTAGTGTTTAAACCAGAAGGGTATAAATTAACAAAGATATATGCAATCGCCTTACTGGGCAAAATAAGGAGTTAAAACAGAAATGACAAACCTATCATTTTATAAAAATAAAAGAGTTTTTATTACAGGGCACACCGGTTTTAAAGGGTCCTGGTTTTGTATGATGCTTATTAACGCAGGAGCAATTATAACAGGCTATTCACTTGAGCCTCCTACAAATCCATCATTGTTTGAAATCGCAGATATAGGACAAGGTATTACCTCTATTATAGGAGATATAAGAGACTATAATTTACTTAATAAAACCTTTAATGAATCACAACCGGAAATAGTATTCCACCTGGCAGCACAGCCAATAGTTCGTGATAGCTATAAAGATCCACATTACACATACGAAACCAATGTCATGGGAACGGTAAACATTCTCGAGTGCACTCGACTCTCAAATACTGTTAAGTCCTTCCTGAATGTCACAACCGATAAAGTGTATGAGAATAAAGAATGGGAATGGGGTTATCGGGAAATTGAACCGTTGGATGGCTTTGATCCATATTCTAACAGCAAGTCTTGTTCTGAGCTTGTAACTCACAGTTACAAGAAGTCATTCTTTGCCGACGGCCATGCAGCAATATCAACTGCAAGAGCCGGTAATGTTATTGGCGGCGGAGATTTTGCTAACGACCGTATTATTCCCGATTGTATTAGAGCAGCTATTGACAAAAAAGATATCATAGTCAGAAATCCTCACTCTACCCGTCCTTATCAGCATGTGCTTGAGCCACTGTATGTATATTTAATGATTGCCGAGAACCAGTATAAGGACTGCAATTATTCCGGGTACTATAATATAGGGCCCGATGAATATGACTGCTTCAAAACTGGTGCTCTTGTGGATTTGTTCGTAGAAAAATGGGGAGATGGTATGAAGTGGGTTAATCAATATGATGGAGGCCCACATGAAGCGAATTTTTTGAAACTTGATTGTTCCAAAATGAAAGCTACCTTTGGTTGGAAGCCCCGTTGGAATCTGGATATAGCGGTTGACAAAACTGTTGAGTGGTCAAAGTGCTGGCTGAACGGTGGAAATATCAGAGCTTGTATGGATAAACAGATAGGTGAGTTTCTAAATCATGATAAGTGATAATATCATGTTACGCGTTTAATCATGATATGACGAATGGATGGAGGTATTCGCGGATGTTTGAAAATAAAACTGAATCACAGGCCAGAGAAGTATTACTTAGAATGGTCAAAGAATACTGTGACACATTCCACAATAAAAAGCGATATAAAGAAGGGGACAGAATTCCTTATGCTACCAGAGTCTATGACCATGAAGAAATGGTCAATTTGGTTGATAGTTCATTGGAGTTCTGGCTGACTGCGGGAAGGTATACAGAGCAATTTGAGAAAGACTTCGCTAGGTATCTTGGGGTAAAATATTGTTCACTTGTTAACTCCGGGTCCTCTGCAAATCTGATTGCATTTATGGCATTAACTTCGCCACTCCTGGGAGACAGAGCAGTCAAACGTGGTGATGAAATTATAACCGTTGCTGCAGGCTTTCCTACCACAGTAACCCCTTGTATACAATTTGGTGCGGTTCCAGTTTTTGTAGATGTGACTATTCCACAGTACAATATAGATGTAACCAGGCTGGAAGAAGCATATTCCAACAAGACAAAAGCCGTTATTATTGCTCATACATTGGGAAATCCATTTGACATTGAGGCTATAAAAGCTTTCTGTGATAAGTATAGTTTGTGGCTAATTGAAGATAATTGCGATGCTCTTGGTTCGCAATACATGTTTAACGGCAAAAAGAAGATGACAGGTACAATAGGAGATATCGGTACAAGTAGCTTCTATCCTCCACACCATATGACCATGGGAGAAGGTGGGGCCGTATATACGAATAACTCCCTGCTTAACAAAATAATTCGTTCCTTGCGGGATTGGGGAAGGGATTGTGTTTGCCCACCCGGATGCGATAATCTGTGTGGACATCGCTTTGACAGACAGCATGGCGAGTTGCCATTTGGTTATGATCATAAATATGTGTATTCCCATTTCGGTTATAACCTTAAAGCAACTGATATGCAGGCGGTCATTGGTTGTGCGCAGCTAAAGAAAATGCCGGCTTTTATCGAAAGAAGAAGACATAATTTCGATAGATTGAAAGCAGCACTTATTGACATGCAAGATAAACTGATTCTGCCGGAATCATGTCCCAATTCAAGACCATCCTGGTTCGGGTTTCTAATTACATGCAAGGATGAAATTGATCGCGAAAAAGTCGTCCCTTATATAGAATCCAAAGGTGTTCAGACAAGAATGCTTTTTGCAGGAAATCTTACGAAACATCCTTGTTTTAATGAAATGCGAAAAAAGAAAAAAGGTTATAGAATCGTTGGTGATTTAAAGGTAACGGATGAAATCATGACAAAAACTTTTTGGGTCGGCGTTTACCCGGGAATGACAGATGAGATGATTGATTATATAGCGAGGACAATAAGGGAAGCCGTTGATAAAAAATAAATCAACATTATCAAACCAAGAGAGATTTCAGAGGGGGGAGAGCGAATTATGAAAGTTGTTATTCTGGCGGGTGGGTTTGGTACGCGTATTTCTGAAGAAAGTCATTTAAAACCCAAACCTATGATAGAAATTGGCGATAAACCAATACTATGGCATATAATGAAACTTTATTCTCATTATGGATTCAATGAATTTATTATCTGCTGCGGTTATAGGCAACACATTATAAAAGAATGGTTTGCTAATTATTATTTGCATAACAGTGATGTTACATTTGATTTTACAAGCAGTAATCATATGACAACTCACAATAATGTAGCAGAACCGTGGAAAGTTACACTTGTAGATACCGGGTTTAATACCATGACAGGTGGGAGAATAAAGCGAATTAAAGAGTATATCGGTGAAGAAACTTTCATGTTAACCTATGGGGATGGTGTCGCAGACATTGATATCAAGGATCTCATAAAATTTCACCAAAAAAACCAACGGTTAGCTACCCTAACTGCTGTACAACCAGCAGGGCGATTTGGTCTAGCTAATATAAACAACAATAATGAAGTAGTATCTTTTGTTGAAAAACCGGTCGGTGATGGCAGTTGGATAAATGGTGGATTTTTTGTTTTGGAATCCAAAATATTTGATTACATAGAGGGAGACCAAATTATCTGGGAAAGAGAACCCCTTGAGAGTTTAGCCGCAGAAAAACAATTAATTGCGTATAAACATTATGGCTTTTGGCGTCCCATGGATAATCTACGTGATAAAAACGTACTAGAGGAACTTTGGAAATTAGAAAAGGCACCATGGAAAATATGGAAATAATTAGAAGAAAAATATTATTAGGCCCAAATGGCTTTGTGAGACGAAATATTTATAATTTTAGAGAAGAGAGAAAGAAATATACGATATCCATGCGTTTACAAGCAATAATTTTATATATTTAGGGCATTAAATACGATGCCAAGCCTATTTGGCAGGATTGGAGGGTATAATGAAATACGGAATAATAGTTAGTCCAAAAAGGGAATACAACAATATCGGCGACGAAATAATGCTACTTTCCCTAAAGTTTATCTATGAACGTATGGGGATTGGTTATAACGATGTAGTAAAAATAAATTTCAGGGAGCTTGTATCCTATGATGGGAAAGATGTTGTTTTGCCGGTAGCATTTCCACTGTTCGGGTATAACGAGCTAAACAAGCTTACCTGTTGGTCCCCTAAAATAACACCTGTGTTTCTTGGAATTGCGCTATGCAATACTAGTTTGGATGATGAGGATATTGAGTATTTAAAAAAGTATGAACCAATTGGATGTCGTGACGAATTTACTTGTCAGGGACTGAGAAAATTGGGAATAAGGGCATATCTGAACGGCTGCATGTCTTTGACGCTTCCATCGGATAACAAGATAATAAACAAACGAGACAAGGTGTACTGTGTTGATGTTTATGATGACCTTGTTAGATATATCCCCGAATCGATCATCAACAGGTGTGAATGGCGGTCATCATTAACTGAGGACTATGTAGATGTAGATTATGTTGAAAAAGTATTTAGAGAATACAGAGAGCATGCACGACTCGTTATAACGTCTAGATTACATTGCGCTTTGCCCTGCATGGCTTATGGAATACCAGTTGTTTTTGTGCATGATCTTTTCGATCAACGGTTTACATGGCTTGAGGATCTAATAACTATATATACGCCTGATATATATAGTAAAATTAACTGGGAGCCCGAACTGGTTCAGATTGAACAACTGCGTGAAGCAATGACGAAAAATGCAATTGCAAGAATCGAAAAACCTACAGGCGACCAGATACTGATTGACTCGGTTGAACGGTTTTATTTGGGACGAAATAAGCGCGAGTTTAGAGTAAACTTTACAGATGCAGCCATTAGGTATGCCCACCAGCATTGGAACACCACTGATAAATATGAGTATGCAGTTTGGGGATGTGCGCCGGCAAGTAATGCTGTTATTGATTACTTCGAAGAACACTACCCGAATGCTAAACTAGTCGCGGTAATAGATACATATAAGGATATGATATTTCATGGAATGAGAACAATTCCGATTCAGGATCTAAAAAACATTATGAGTGTAGTAGTAGTAGTAGTAGATGCGGCTACCAAGCATGCATCAGAATACTTCAATAAAATCGGAAAGAGTAAGGATACGTATATCTGCGAAATGGCATCCAAATTTATATTGAGATGAAGAAGATACTATTTAGCGGCGGAACGGGTTTTATAGGTAAAAATGTTTTACCAATACTCAGACAGTCTTTTGACGTCATTGCTCCCAGAAGGTATGAGCTTGACATTCTGGATAGTGATGAGGTTTATCAATATATTAAACATAATTCATTTGACGTAGTGATTCATTGCGCCAATCCCAATCCTGTAAAAAACACGGTTAACGATAGACTTGATACTATGTTTGAAAACAGCATACGAATGTTCATGAATTTTTATGCAGCCAGAGAGCTGTATGGCAAGCTGATCTATACCGGCTCTGGGGCTGAATACGACAAGACCTTGGACATTGCTTCGGTAACAGAACAAGAATGCTTCCGATCCCTTCCAAAAGATAGTTATGGCTTGGCGAAGTACATTATGAATTCCATTGCCGACAAGAGCGATAATATATACAATTTATGTGTGTTCGGTTGCTATGGGCCTTTTGATTTTCAAACAAAATTCATCACACACTGCATCGATTGCTGTATGAATAATAAGCCCATAACAATACGCCGAGAGTGCCGTTTTGACTATATCCATGTATATGATCTCGCAGAAATGATGTGCTGGATGGTAAATAACGATATGCGCTTTCACATGTACAACGCTTCGGGTGGAGCATTGCACTTATTATCGGAGATTGCTTATGAGGTCAGACATCAGATGAAAGTTGATGTCCCCGTAAAAATACTGTCCGGTGGTATGAACAAGGAATATACCGCTAGCGGTGAAAGGTTTTTTATTGAAAGCGGAATCTCGCCAAAGATTTCAATTGAAGAAGGTATACGAATTCAAATTGATTGGCAGACGAAAGGAGTACTGAAAATATGAAAGTTTCAGATTATATTGCGAAGTTGCTGGTGGATAACGGTATATCCAACGTATTTTCAGTCGTCGGAGGCGGTGCTATGCACCTAAACGATTCCTTTGGCAATCATCCCAAATTGGAATGCGTGTACAATCATCACGAGCAAGCCTCAGCGATGGCTGCGGAAAGCTATGCCAGATACAACAACAAGATGGCGGTGGCTTGCGTGACTACTGGGCCTGGTGGCACAAACACGATAACTGGTGTATTGTGTGCGTGGCAGGATAGCATACCTATGCTTGTTATATCTGGACAAGTCCGGTATGAGACCACGGTAGAAAGCACCGGGCTGAAGTTACGTCAATTTGGAGAACAAGAACACTACATTGTGGATACTGTAAAATCTATTACGAAGTATTCCGTAACTGTAAGTGACCCCAACACTATTCGCTATCATATTGAAAAAGCCATATATGAAGCTACACACGGCCGGCGCGGTCCTTGTTGGGTTGATGTGCCGCTGAACATACAAGGGGCACAAATCGAACCAGAAAATCTGGCCGGATTTAAACTACCTTCTGAACCGGAGCCGTTTGATATAGGAGAGATTAAAGAGATTATTGCAACTGCGAAACGTCCTGTTTTACTTATAGGTTCGGCAATAAGAACTGCAGGTGTTTATGATAGGTTTAAAAAGCTTTCTGATCGGCTAAAAGTTCCTGTTTTGGCAGCTACCGCTATAGCTGATCTTATGCCTACCGATGACGAAAATTATTTCGGAAACTTCGGAATAATTGGAGGACGTGCAGGAAATTTTATTGTTCAAAATTCTGACTGTATTTTGGCTTTAGGTTGCAGGTTGTCTTTTAAGCAGATTGGGTTTAATTATAGTAGTTTCTCACCGAACTCAATTAAAATCATTGTTGATGTAGATGCGGAGGAACTGAAAAAGCCGACTATAAAAATCGATTACCCTATTAACAGTGATCTGGATGTTTTTATTGACACTTTAGAAAAAGAAGGTATTTCTTTTAATAGTCTTGATTCTTGCTGGTTTGAATATTGTAATGAGCTAAAATGTAAATTCCCTATTTATAAAGCGGAATTTGTGAGCAGTGAGTTTGTAAATCCATATTTTTTTGCCGAGGAGCTAAAGAATTCTCTTTCTAATGATTCAATTATAGTTTTGGGTAATAGTTGCGCGTGTGACATGGTCAGACAATGTGGAATAAAACAAGAAGGTCAGCGTATTTGGGGTAATACAAACTGCGGTAGTATGGGTTATGATCTACCTGCCGCAATCGGTGCCGCTGTTGCAGCGAAAAATACCGTTGTTTGTGTAACTGGGGACGGCAGCATTCAGATGAATTTACAAGAATTGCAGACTATTGTTCATAATAAGTTGCCGATAAAAATATTCATTCATTCTAACGGGGGATATTTTGCAATTGTTCAAACACATACAAATTACTTTGGACGATTAAGTGGATGTACTGAAGAAAGTGGATTGAGTGTTCCGAATTTTGAAAAATTAGCAAATGCTTATGACATCCCTTATAAATGCTGTTCCACTAACGAAGAGTTTTCAAAAACATTGCCTGATTTTATGGCAGAACCAGGATATGGTATTTGTGAAATAATATCAGACACAAAACAAGCCATTGAGCCAAAGATGAAAAGCAAAGTTTTGCCTGACGGTCAGATTGTATCACCTCCGATTGACGACCTCTATCCGTTCTTGGAAAAGGATGTATATGAAAAATATGCTGACTTTAATAATTATATGAAGGAGAAAACAAGATGAGTGAAATATCAATAAACGGAAGAAAAATCGGCGACGGTTATGCGCCCTTTGTAATAGCCGAAGCCTGTGATAATCATATGGGCGATCTGGATGTAGCTAAGGAAATGGCATTAAATGCAAAGCTTGCAGGGGCGGACTGCGTTAAATATCAGCACCATCTTCCTGACGAAGAAATGCTCCCTGACGTTCCGATGTCGAGCAATTTTGATATCCCTTTATATGAGTTTTTAAAGCTTCATGCATTAAAGTTAGAACAACACGAAGAGTTGAAGCGGTACTGCGATGAAGTAGGCATAACTTATTTATGTACGCCTTTTAGTTATAAATCTGCTTGTGAGCTAAATGAAGTGGGACTTGACTACGCTTTTAAAATTGGCTCAGGTGAAATGACAGATATTCCGTCGCTTTTAAAAATTGCAGAGTTTGGCAAGCCGATGATAATCTCCAGTGGCATGTGTACCCTTGAGGAGCTTGACAGAACATACTTTGCTTTAAAATCAACCGGGGTACCCTTAGCTTTCACAAATTGCCTTTCGGAGTATCCTCCTATTTATAAAGACGTTAATCTTGGCGTTATTCCGGAAATGAAAAAAAGATACCCTGATGTAGTGATTGGTCATTCCGACCATACCCCTGACTTATACACTTGCTTTGCAGCAACGGCTCTTGGTGCAAGTATCATAGAGAAGCACGTCATTTTAAATAAGCTTACTCCCGGTCCGGATCAGACGGTTTCAATAGATTTTAGAGAGCTTCATGAGTTGGTTGACGGAGTGAGAAAGGTATACCTTGCCGGTGGCAGCGAGAAGAAGGTTCGACCGAAAGAAGAAGCGATAAGGCAATGGGCATTCAGAAGTATCGTTAGTATAACTGAAATTCATGCGGGAGAAACGATAACACAAGAGATGATTTGGTCAAAACGACCTGGCACTGGAATACCCTCATACAAAATGAATGAGATTATTGGAAGGAAAGCAAAACGAGATATAAAGAAGAATGTATTAATTAAATATGACGATTTGGAGTAACAGTAAATTATGAAAAAGATAATGTTTTTAACTGGTTCTAGGGGTGAATGGGGATATATTCGACCAATTCTGCGCCTTATCGAGCAATATAAATATGTGGATTATCGTCTGGTCGTAACCAATATGCATTTGTTGCCATCATATGGAAATTCCTACAGAGAAATTGAAAACGATGGTTTTAAAATCCATTACAAAATACACATGTCGCTTGAAGGAGATTCCCATTTTACTATGACAAAGTCGCTTGGTATATGTCTATCAGCGCTGCCAGACATAATCGGGAACGAAAAGCCGGACTGGCTAGTTTTGGCTGGCGATCGTGGAGAACAGCTGATGGGTGCAATCGCGGCGGGATATACATATACTCCTGTTGCTCATATTCAAGCCGGCGAGGTTTCGGGGAATATCGACGGCATGGCCAGACACGCAATCGGGAAATTCGTTCATTTGCATTTTGCGTCTAATGAAGATGCAAAAGATAGATTGATTAAGCTGGGAGAAGAGCCTTTCCGGGTTTACAATGTAGGTGCCCCGCAACTGGATGAGCTTGTAAACGCACAATACACCGGACTGACAGACATAGAAAACAAGCTATGTGTGCAACTTAGGAATGGTTACATTCTTGCGGTCATGCACCCCGTTACGGAAGAGAGTAGCCATGCGCGTGAGCAGGCTGAGATATTTATCCAAGCCTTGAACCAATTCGATACGCCAATAATGCTAATAATGCCAAATAATGACGCTGGTTCAAGCGATATAAAATACGCTATAAGCAATTTCAAAAAGGGTGATTATCATGTTTATGCTAATCTTAAACGTGAGGACTACCTTGGACTTCTAAAAAACTGTACTTGTATCGTTGGCAATTCGAGCTCTGGGCTTCTTGAAGCGCCAACATTCAGGATACCAGCTGTTAATATCGGCAGAAGGCAAAATCTACGCTACAGAGGAAATAATGTAGTCGATGTAATTGAATGGGATAAAGATAAAATCATTAGTGCAATAGAAAAAGCCATGGAGCCGCGCTTCAAAGAATTTCTACATGACAACATTGACAATCCATACGGCGACGGCCATTCCTCGGAGGAGATACTAAAGTTGCTGATGGAAACGAAGATTGACGAAAAACTAATCGTCAAGCATTTAACTTATTAGTGAGGTGCCCTATGAATAAAGAGCGTTTTTGTGTTAACACCAAATATACCCTGCTGGAAGTAATGAATGTGATAGAAACAATTCGCGAACGGGGTGTGGTTGTTCTTGGGGATAACGGGAAAGTATATGGCGTAATAACTTTAGGTGACATTATTCAAGCTTTGGTCGAGGGAAAAACTGTATATGCTTCGGTTGAAAAGTTAACAAAACCTTCATTTATCTATCTCAATGAAGTTAATTATCGTAAAGCTTTTCAAATATTCCAACAAAAAAACATTTCATTCATTCCTGTCGTCGATAATGACAATTATCTTGTAGATGTAATAACGCCACGTGATGTTATGAGGTTCGCTGTGTTTAGCGAAAATAATGAATCAACAGACTAATGCTCGGGTCAGCACTGAAGCATGAATATGTATATTGCACCAATATTGGGCTGGCAGGGTCGGACAAAATATTTTTTTCGCAGATACCTATAG
>DHFP01000059.1 GCA_002402315.1 Clostridiales bacterium UBA4821 | reverse complement strand
TCATCCCCAAAATGGGGGGTCTGAACAGTAACCTTGGCCTTTTTTGATTCTATCTTCCATGCAAACACATGTTTGAAGTTTGATTAATATTTTGATATAATATCATCTAAAAGATAAAAGTTTATAGGTGATAAAATGTCAGGATTTGAAGTAATATCAGACTATCAACCAAAGGGTGATCAGCCCAAGGCAATACAGGAGTTAAGTGAAGGAATAAAAAACGAAGAACAATACCAAACTCTATTAGGAATAACAGGGTCAGGTAAAACTTTTACCATAGCCAACGTAATAGAAGAGGTGCAGAAGCCTACTCTGGTTATTGCTCATAATAAGACTCTGGCTGCTCAGTTATGCAGTGAATTTAAGGAGTTCTTTCCAAACAATGCGGTAGAGTATTTTGTAAGCTACTATGATTATTATCAGCCTGAAGCATATATTCCGCAGACAGATATGTATATTGAAAAGGATGCTTCCATCAATGATGAGATTGATAAGCTGCGCCACTCTGCAACAGCATCCTTATTCGAAAGAAGAGATGTCATTATAGTTGCCAGTGTATCGTGTATATATGGTCTTGGGGACCCTATTGATTACGCAAATATGGTGGCTTCGCTAAGGCCAGGTATGCAGCGTGACAGGGATGAAATAATAAAGAAGCTTGTGGAAATGCAATATGAAAGAAATGATATTAACTTTACCAGAAGTAAGTTCAGGGTAAGGGGAGATGTACTTGAGGTTTTTCCGTCCGGTGAGGCCGAGAAGGCTTTGAGGATAGAATTCTTCGGAGATGAAATAGACAGGATTAGTGAAATAGATGTACTTACCGGTAAAGTAATTGGTCTCAGGAATCACTGTGTTATATTTCCTGCATCCCACTATGTTACTACCAGGGAAAAGATGGAAAGAGCTGTAAGGTCAATCGAATCAGAACTTGAGAAACGTGTAGCTGAATTGAAGGCTCAGGGCAGGCTTGTAGAAGCTCAGAGACTGGAGCAGAGAACCAACTTTGATTTGGAGATGATGCGCGAGGTAGGTTTCTGCCAGGGGATCGAGAATTATTCACGGCATATTAGCGGAAGGGAACCGGGAAGTGCACCGTTTACGCTTATTGACTATTTTCCAAAGGACTTTCTTTTAGTTATTGATGAATCACATGTATCAATTCCCCAGATAGGCGGAATGTACAATGGTGACCGTTCCAGAAAGGATGCTCTTATTGAATACGGGTTCAGGCTTCCATCTGCATATGACAACAGGCCGTTAAACTTTAATGAGTTTGAAGAGAGGATAAATCAGGTTATCTTTGTTAGTGCAACACCTGGCAACTATGAAAGACAGAGGTCAAGGATTGTTGAACAGATAATCAGACCTACTGGGTTGATTGATCCGGAGATTGAGGTTCATCCGATCCAGGGACAGATTGATCATCTAATTGGTCAGATAAAAGACCGCGCAGTAAAGGAACAAAGGGTTTTAGTTACAACTCTGACCAAGAAAATGGCTGAGGACTTGACAGATCATCTTAAGGAGATAGATATTAAGGTAAGGTACCTGCATTCAGACATAAATACCTTTGAAAGAATGAAAATTATCCGTGACTTAAGGTTGGGTGAGTTTGATGTACTGGTTGGTATAAACCTTCTAAGAGAAGGGTTGGACCTGCCGGAGGTTTCACTGGTTGCAATTTTAGATGCTGACAAGCAAGGATTTCTTCGCTCTGAAACATCACTGATACAGACAATAGGAAGAGCTGCAAGGAATGTTGAGGGTAAGGTGCTTATGTATGCAGATGAAGTAACCGCAGCTATGACTAAGGCAATCGGTGAAACCAATAGAAGAAGAAAAATACAGATAGAGTACAATCTAAAGCATGGTATTACTCCTAAAACAGTAAAAAAAGGAGTAAGGGAAGTTATTCAGGCCACAAAGGTAGCAGAGGAGGAAGCGCCATACAAGGTGGCAGCCAGAGATAATCTGGATAAGAGCGAGATTAAGCGCATAATTAAAGAACTTACGGTAGAGATGAAAACAGCTGCAGCCAATTTGCAATTTGAGAGGGCAGCGGAACTGAGGGATAGCATTAAGGAACTTGAAGAAATGGTCAAATAGATTAACACAACTAATAAGAACTGCTATTAATTCGACACAAAACGCATTAAAAATAATTTAAACCATATCTTCTATTATACAACGTTTTGAAATAATTTACCAGTAAAAAATCAAATAGCTTCATTATTATACAGAATGGTGAATACAAAAATAACCTCCGGAATATACTAAATACAAATATTTTCCGGAGGTATCCAGTGAAATACGAGCGCATTGGTGATTTTAAAATTTCATGGACATTATCTATTATTCTGAATCTTGTTGCTGGACTAGTATTTATTTCAGGTTTTTTTTTGTTCTTCTATTTATACATGTCTTATTCGGATGACCATTTTTGTGATAGATTGCTGGAAAATTCGAATATATGGATATCATATGGACTTGTATTTATTCAGGTTATAATGCATGAGTATAGTCATGCGATAGGATATAAGTTATGCGGCGGGAGAGTGGCTTATGGCATAAAATGGCTTTGCCCTTACTGTAGGGAAGTTTCAGGCCTTCATTATTCTTCCAAGGGCTTTGCCATAACATTGGTATTGCCGTTAATTACAGGTACTGTTATCGGAATTCTGGCTATTATGTTTTTTTCTCAGTTCCTTTACTATACCATTACCTGTATGCTGGTCAATATATCAGGGGCGGCCGGAGATATAACCATGCTTATCTATATATTACTAAAAGCTAAAAACAATTATTTTATCAGAGATGAAACTTATGGGTTTAGTATACATAAAAGAGTACTGGCTTAAAAATTGCGTTTCCTTATTTCATCATTCCTTATCGGGTTTAATGGGAAATTGAATATGAAATTCTGTTCCCTTATCAATTTCACTCGTTACTGAAATTTTACCACTGTGTTTTTCAATAATATTATAAACTATAGATAATCCCAAGCCTGTGCCTACACCAACACCTTTGGTTGTAAAGCCCGGGTCAAATATTTTTTTTATATTGTCAGTTTCTATACCGTTTCCAGTATCCCTAATTTTGACATGAGCAAACCTTTCATCAGAATACGTTGTAATCCAAATAGTTCCGGAATCTGGTATTGCATCAATTGCATTTGCAAGAAGATTCATAAATACTTGATTTAACTGATTAGGATAGCATGTTATTGGAGGAACATTACCATATTCCTTTACTACATCAACTCTATTCTTTAATTTATTGCCTAAAAGGATTAAAGTACAATCAATTCCCGCATGAATATCAGCTTCTTTATATTCAGACTCGTCCAACCTCGCAAAATTCCTTAAGCTTTTTACTATATCAAGGATTCTATCGCATGCAATAATATTGGTGGTATTGGCGTTTTCAAGTTTGGATACAAGTTCCAATGCACTTGAATCTTCAATCACAGATTGAGTTTTTTTCAATTTGGAAATAATATTCTTATAAAGGTCTACATTGCAGTTAATAGCGCCTAAGGGGTTATTTATTTCATGGGCAACCCCTGCAACCAGCATACCCAGTGAAGCCATTTTTTCATTCTGTACAAGTTGGGTTTGCGTTTCCCTTAATTTTGAATAAGCGTTATCAAGGTAAATTAGAGTCCTTTCCAGACTATCCAATGCTTTTTTAGCTTTTCTTTCCTCTTCCTTGGCCTTATCGACAATTGAGTGCAGTTTGCGTATTATATATGATAAAAAAATGCCTGTAAATAAAATGAGAATAACCATGCTCAAGAATTTTCTCAAGTCAGTTGTTGGATATAATTCAGATCTATTCCATATGTAGCCTGAAAGGTTGATGGCTACAACAGATACTGTTGAGGAAATCAGAATCTCATATTTGAAGTAAAGTACGCTCAATGCAATTATTGGGAAGAAATTAAAAACATTATCAATGTGTCCTTTTCCTATATATAAGACCAGCATAACCGGTAAAGCACAGGTAGTAAAATAAATAAACTTTATTTTATTTTCAAAGAATTTGAAGATATTTAAAATTGAAATCAACATGCAGTAGCCAATTATTGTTATTATTGAAAGAATCTTTTGAGTTTCATCAATATGATGGGCAAATGCAATGGTACTTAAGTATAAAATGCCAGCAAAAATTGTTAGAACTAAAATTTGGAGGTTGACTTGTTTTTCGTTTATGAAATCATCATGATTTTGAATTATTAATTCTTTCATAAGCTGCTAGAAATCTCCTTTTATATATAATTTTTAAGTTCAATTGGAAGCATAATTGGTAGTTATCCCCTTTAAAAAAGAATCACCGGATAGAAAATAGTCATTGAAAAGAACCATATTGATTATAAATTCATAATATTACTTTATGAACATATTATACCACTTCTGAGCATTTAATGTAAGACTTAATAAAGATATAATTTTGTTCGTAATACACATAATACGTTCCTATAAAATAGAAACATATGTTTTCATTTTATAGGAAATATGATATACTGTAATCCAGTTGACTGCAGTTTGAGTCTACCGGATTAGGAAAGGGAGTTTCAGGCTTATGGACAGTAACAAAAGCAAAGTATGGGGGATAATATGCTACGGAATACAATTTTTATAAAAGGTGCAAGAGAGCACAACCTTAAAAACATTGATATAGAAATACCCAGAGACAAATTGGTGGTTATTACGGGTCTGAGCGGTTCGGGCAAATCTTCGCTTGCATTCGATACCATATATGCAGAAGGACAAAGAAGGTATGTTGAGTCCCTATCTGCCTATGCAAGACAGTTCCTGGGGCAAATGGAAAAGCC
>DHFP01000168.1 GCA_002402315.1 Clostridiales bacterium UBA4821 | reverse complement strand
CTAAGAAAAGTGAATTTATGCTCGTTCCCTAAAGACATTTCCCTCAAATTCATCTTTTCGTTGCTATTGAAGATTACTGGAAGCAATTATCTTGAAACGTTTTGTAATTTCTTTTTCGCTACATTATACAGAGGAAATCGGGTCCGGAACAACCCGATTTCCTTAATTTTGCCATTTGCTTTTTCAAACAGCACTTTCACCTGGATTCTTAGTCTGCTGCTCCATTTAGGAACGATGAAATAATAAATTCCCATTTTTTAAGCTGCTATTTTTCGCCAATACTGCGTTGTCGTCAGTTGCAATAAAACAATTATTACGCCTTCCTCCGCCTTGTCTTGACAAAAAATATCTCACTTAAAAATCGGGTTTTATTATTTCATCGTTCCTTAGCTTTTTAATATTCCTTGCGATATCAAATGTAACAATTAGTAATTCAGCTAACAAGTAGAAGAAGAAGAAGAAGAAGAAAGTAAAGGAAGCTGCCGGCAAACCGAAAATGATAAATAATAGCCCTCCCAGGAAGGTACCTGACGCGTAGCATGCCACTAGTTCAAACAATGGTATACAGCTCTTAATGCTGTGCCAATGATAAACTGACCCTCATAGCCTGCAAACCATAATAGAATACCTCCGCCAACAGCAATTACAGCAACAAAGCTGGCCAACTTAGCTTCAGCGTATTTTATAAAATCTTATGTTGGACTAGCTATTATTCCTTTCTTTCAAATTGGATTATTAGTATTTTATATGTGGGAAAGTAAAAAAAATATGTTTTAAGTTTAGAAGAATAGTATTGACTAAATAAATATCCGATACAGAAACATTCTAAACAAAAAGAATCCGGGAATTCACCTTCGGATTCTTTTTGTTTAAGTGCTCCATGATTTAAAAAGATCTGCTACTATAACCTTGTCCTCTCTGGATAGAAGCCGTTGGCGTTTTCCAATCAGGAGCTTTTCCATTGCGCCTTTTATCCTGAGTCCCCCCACTAGACTGTCTCCTCATATCCGGACCTCTTTGTGTCGTATTTATCCCAGGGCTAATTAGTCTTGTTTTAGTAGGTCTCATGGTCGCCATTACTTCTTCCATACTAAGTGCTCTTTTAAGCTTTGAATCTTTAACTTCAAATTCCATTTGCTCTGGTTTTAATATCTTCCCTTCACCTTCAGTTTTTGTTATCTGAATCATTGGTCCTTCATCATTGGTCTCTACAACTGAACCCAATGCTATAACTGCTGTCCTATTTTTTGTATCTTGGGCTAACTCGGTATTCCTGGTTATATATACTTGATTTATGCCACCACTAAGATTAACCTCTGCAAAAGGCTCTTCCAGATTAAATGGCTCGCCGTTTTCCAGATTCTTTAGGCTTTCTTTATTTATATTAAAAGCACAGAACTTTTTAAGCTTGCTAGTTCTGCCTGGCGTTTTAACCTCTTCAACTATTGTACCTGCTGCTATAAGATATCTTGGGTCTATATCAATATCATTGGGTAATTCCCTATTAAATGGAATCAACCTCCCATCTTTCTTTGCTACTACATATAGTTGATTTATTGGTGATTTTTTATAATATAAATTTAATACATTCTTTGGATATATTCTTTTTACATCTTTCTTTTTTACTACAAGCATATTATGTTTAAGTTCTATGTTGTCTACCCCATCGGGTACTATCAGACTGCTATGCTCAGGATAGTTCTGATTTCTCTCCCCCGTATATCTGCCTGGATATCTGTGTTTATCTATAATATCTCTACCGATATGTTCTTCCTGGACATGGAAGGTTATCTGTCCATGTCCAGGTATATCTACTAGCAGAGTACATTTCCCCTCGTCATCCTTAGAAAATCCCCAACTGGTAAAATGTTCTTGATTCTCCTTCTTGGGAAGTTCCTTTACCAATTCCTTTATTAACTGCATCCTTAACGCAAAAAAACCCTTTTGTTTTTTAAATTCCTCTTTTCTCTTATCTTTTGCATTTTCATGGAAATGTGCTAATTTACTTGACCAAAAGGCACATTTAGACAGCTTTACAATGTTATCCAGATATGTATTATTAAAAATAATTGTATTATCAAACTCGTCAGGAAGTTCCATACGCTCTTCACGCTCGGCATGATACTTCTGTTTATGGTTGTATAGCCTTTGATATAGGCTGCTATACCTATTACTATATGCTTCTACTAACTTATCCTGTCTCTTCTGAGTATTGCCTGTATCCTTTCCGCTTAGCTTTTCCTCTATTATTTCCTGCTCTATCTCATTTGTCCTCTGAAAAAACCTCTCCATCCAAACAGCCATACCGCAGACAGGTTCACCACAGAAATCCTGCCCTGGCACAAGCGATTTTTTGCCTAGATTCTTACCTATAGTACTATTTTCAGTCTTACCTTGCCCTAAACACTGACCACAAACGCATGTACTTGCACCTTTTATATCTGAATGATTTGCCATACCCATTACTCCTTATAACAAAAAGGTATCCTTTAAGTAAAAAGAATACCTTTAAGTACTTCTAATAATTCTTTAACTTTTTCGTAAAGCTCTGCTGCATCCTCTTTACTCGCTTGAGCCTTGGGATACTCTACAGCTTCCGAGCCGGTCGCAATTGAATAGTACAATGTATTGTAAAAATAAACATCAATAACTCCTGTATCAACAAGCTTAAGGACCTTCCTGCTAAGATCAATAGAGTCAGCACTGTCTTCTCCAAAGATTGAGGTTACAGCCCTGACACCATAGTGTACAGCCCTCCCGCTCTTTTCGATAGAGTCATAATAATTCCATGCATCTAGAAGCCTTTTAGCTTGGTGAGCATACTCAATAGCCTGGTCTGAATACTCTACCAGCTTTCTTCTGACTTCATCTGAAACATCTAATTTTATCTTCCTGACTCCATCCATTATTCAACCCTCCTATTTTCATTTTAACATCCTGTTTGTTTTTTTTCTATAATTATCTAAATAATAATAAATATCATTTGCTTTTGTTCCATTGATTCCTGACCTTTTAATGAAAAGTGGGATAATAACAACAAATAAATCTCTGCTCAAACAGTACTATTATATCAGACAACTATGATACTTGGCAAGATAGACTCGTAAACTTAACTAAATTTATAAATTGCAAGTTAAAGTGACGTGAAATATTTGGTAAATATGTATAATGTCAGTTGAATGCTTGTTAAATTATAAATACTTTTAACAAATATTTGCATGTCCTAATAATACCAAAAAGGGTTAAAGCTTTGGTCTTAACCCCTCTTTAGTACTTTTTTTAGAAAGTATCCTGTATATGACCCCTCGCAACTCGTGACCTCTTCGGGAGTACCTTCGGCTACTACAAGTCCTCCTCTGTGTCCTCCTTCCGGGCCAAGATCAATAATATAATCTGCCGTCTTTATAACATCAAGATTATGTTCAATAACTACTACACTATTTCCTCCTTCAACAAGCCACTGCAGTATATCCACCAATCTATGGACGTCCGCCATGTGAAGACCGGTTGTAGGTTCGTCCAGTATATACATTGTCCTTCCTGTGCTCTTCTTGCTTAGCTCGGTCGCAAGCTTTACCCTCTGCGCTTCTCCTCCGGACAACGTTGTAGATGGCTGTCCAAGTTTTATATATCCTAAGCCCACATCAAAAATGGTCTGTAGTTTTCTTTGTATTCTTGGTATATTTTTAAAGAATTCCATAGCCTCTTCAACCGTCATATCAAGAACTTCCGCAATATTTTTGCCCTTATACCTGACTTCAAGAGTTTCCCTGTTATATCTCTTACCCTTGCAGACTTCGCAAGGTACATATACATCAGGCAGAAAATGCATTTCGATTTTTATGATTCCATCTCCGGAACAGGCTTCGCACCTTCCACCCTTGACATTGAAGCTGAACCTCCCGGGCTTGTATCCCCTCATCTTTGCCTCGGTGGTCTCGGAGAATACATCACGCACAATGTCGAATACGCCTGTATAGGTTGCAGGGTTGGATCTTGGAGTCCTGCCGATAGGAGACTGGTCAATATCAATAACCTTATCCAGACATTCGAGACCGCTTATTTTTTCATGCTCTCCCGGCTTTATCCTTGCCCCATTCAACTCAACTGCAAGCTTCTTATATAGAATTTCATTAATAAGTGAGCTCTTTCCTGAGCCTGAAACACCTGTTATGCAGGTAAACAACCCTAAAGGAATATTGACATTTATACTCTTCAAATTGTTTTCCCTTGCACCATGAACCTCAAGCCACTTCCCATTTGGTTTTCTTCTTTCCTTTGGTACTTCAATCTTTAGGCTTCCACTTAAATACCTTCCGGTCCAGGATTTTTCGCAGCTCTTGATAACATCCACCGGTCCGGCTGATACCACTTCGCCGCCATGAACCCCCGGTCCGGGCCCGATGTCTATAATATGGTCGGCCGCATACATGGTATCTTCGTCATGTTCAACAATAATTAGTGTATTTCCAAGGTCTCTAAGTCTCTTAAGTGTCTTTAGCAGCCTGTCATTATCCCTCTGGTGAAGACCTATACTTGGCTCATCCAGTATATATAATACACCCATCAGGCCGGAGCCTATCTGAGTTGCAAGTCTGATTCTCTGTGCTTCGCCTCCTGACAATGTCCCGGCAGAACGCGCCAATGTCAGATAATCCAAGCCTACATCGACAAGGAATCCTACCCTTGCATCAATCTCTTTCCGTATTTGATGCGCGATAATCTTTTCCCTGTCAGTGAGTTCTAAAGCTTTGAAAAACTCCCGTACTTCTCCAATAGACATTCTGGTCACTTTATCAATATTTAGACCCCCTACAGTTACAGATAGGCTTTCCTTCTTTAAACGAGCACCTTGACACTCTGGACAAGATTTGTCGCTCATGAATCCCTCATAATATTCTCTCTGGGATTCGGACTGCGTTTCCTTGTACCTTCTCTGGGTACTGTTTACAACCCCCTCAAATGTACTCATGAAGGAACCGCTGCCGTATTCCTTTGTGTAGTTAACCTTTATTCTTTCACCCTTGTTTCCATAAAGTATAATGTCCTGTATCCCCTGGTTCAAATCCTTAAACGGGGTATTAAGACTAAAATTATAATGTCTGGCCAATGCCTTCAGAAACATTGCCGCATAGCTTTCTTCACTGCTGACGTTCCAGCCTGCAACAACTACAGCCCCTTCCGCCAGTGACCTGTTCCTGTCAGGCACAACAAGATCAGGGTCTATTTCCAGCAGTTCTCCCAATCCACTGCATTTTGGACACGCGCCGTATGGATTATTAAATGAAAACATCCTTGGCGTAAACTCACTTACGCTTATTCCACAATCACTGCATGCGAAGTTCTGACTAAACAGCATTTCCTGTCCATCTATTACATCTACAAGG
>DHFP01000153.1 GCA_002402315.1 Clostridiales bacterium UBA4821 | reverse complement strand
AGATGCCGGATATGGATGGCCTTGAAACTACTGCCATAATAAGGGAAAGAGAGAAAACAAATGACGGACATATTCCCATTATTGCCATGACGGCACATGCTATGAGAGGAGATAGGGAAAAATGTCTTGAAGCAGGAATGGATGATTATGTATCCAAACCTATTGCAGTTGAAGAACTTATTACTGCCATTGAACGGGTACTGAAAGTTATATAAGAGTTTTATTGATAACGTAATAAACTATTGTGTGAATGATTTATGAATTTTAAAATTTGAGGGAGGATTACCAAATGCAGTATGATATCGATTCTGTCTCACGAGAGTTTAGGATTAATATGGAGAACCTATGTTCTCTATATAGAATATATATCAAAGAATTTCAAAATTATTTTACCCAGATAGATAAGTTGCCCATTAATAATGATTGGAACAAGATTCAAACATTAATCCATAAAATTAAAGGTATGAGTGAAAATTTAAAAGTTCTAGATGTTTATAATGAAGCAAAAATTATAGATGATTTAATCTGGGAAAATAAGTTTGAAGATATATTGGAAAAAATCAAAGCCTTGAAAATTACTTTTTTCGATGCTCAAAAAAATATTATAAAAGCCTTTGAAGATAAAGGAATGGTAATATATAGATAAACAAATTTACAATACTTTTTGTATCTGTACCTTCCAGCTGCTTGAATATACGGGGGGAAATCAAGCAGCATGGAGGTACTTGATAATATATCTGCTTATCTATAATACCTATACGAATAAACAATCTAATTTTAATTCTATCTGTCATTTGCTATTTGACTCTGCTTACACATTAAACCTTTCAATACTTCTCTGTAGATTATTTGCCAATTCGGCTAGCTCTCTGGCGACATTATTAATCTCATGAATGGTAGCCGATTGTTCTTCTGTAGAAGCTGTTACTTCCTGCGTGCATGAAGCTGTTTCCTGTGCTATGGTAGCAATATTCTCAATTACTTTTTCCGTATCTTTAACATTTTGATCTAGCCTGATTGAAGATTGGGAGACAACCTTTACGCTGTTTGCTATAGATGAAACTATTCCTGATATATCATTAAATGCTTTCACTGTATCTGCCAACGCTTTTTCCTGCTCTCCAACAACTGCTTCGGATTTGTTTATTTCTTGAACAGCCTGGCCTATGCTTTGCTGTACATCATTTATCAGATCTCCTATACGTATTACAGAGGTTTTTGATTGTTCAGCCAGCAATTCACGGTTTCTACTTATAAATGCTGAATTCAGGTCTTCATATTGAGCATAGTGCTTAGCTACGTCCAGAGCCTCATTTGCTTTTTGGTTAAAATAGTAGTCTGAAACCGAGATAGCTTGCTTCAATTGGTCGTCAACCATTTTATCCATACTGCTTTTTGCCTGGTTATATAATATCAGGGCAGTAAGTAAGACTGGAATAACAGATAATACAACGAAAATAATAAACAACTTTTGCTTTAGAGAGACATTTTTAAGAAACACAAACATTCCTCCTTTGTAATGTTTTTTTGTTGATTCAGCTATACATCCTTGTACGGCTGTAAAATTAGTTCATAATATATAAACTCTTAAACTCTTTTGGGAGAGTACACAAGAAGTTTATTTCGGCATTTTACTTAACTATTTCCCTTTTTTCCCCGCTGATGCTGATCCTGAATAACTTTCCTTTTTCCAACTTGCTAATAAAGTAAACCTTATCTTCAATTATATTTATATATTCAGCACTGTCGCTGCCGACTTTGGTTTTATCTGTTCCGTCCGCCTTTATTTTATAAATCTTTCCCCTATCCTTTTCATTGGTGTAGTAAATCCAATTACCTTCAATGTTCAGATATTTGCTCCATTCTTCATTCATCCTGGTTCTGTCTGTACCATCAAGATTCATTTTGTATATTTTGCCATCATCAGACCAATTGCTGTAATATATACCGTTATCGACGACATTTATATAGTAACTGTTATCATTATTTAATTTTGTTCTGCCTGATCCATTCAGTTTAATGGAATATATCTTTCCCTCATCAAGCCAGTTGGTATAATAGATGGAATCGCCGTAAAGATTAATGTTACTGCTCCAATCATCATTTAGTTTGGTTCTTCCGGTTCCATCTGTCCTTATTTTATATAGCCTTCCTTCATCCGAATCATTACTATAGAAAATCCAGTCTCCGGCCACATTTATAAATTTGCTCTGGTCATTACAAACTTGAGTTCTACCAGTTCCATCTGTCTTTATTTTGTAAATGTAATTCTCGTTAGAACTAACCTGATTAACGTAGTAAACCCATTGGCCTATAACATTAATGAATTGGCTGTTGTCATCATTGATCTTACTACTACCTTTTCCATCGCCATTTATCTTATATAGCTTACCTTTGTCAGAGATATTACTGAAGTAGATTACAGATCCTTGCTGAGCAACCAATCCGTTGTTAACAATATTTCCGGCAGAGCTGCCCTTTACACCGATAGTTTCCACTCTTTCAGTTTCAACCTTGACAGAAGTATCATTTCTTTTTGAGGTTACTGATGTGGTGGAGTCTTTATTTTTGCCACAGCCAACCAGTATTATTGCTAATGATAGAGTTATAACCAAGCAAAATAACATTTTCCTTTTCATCTCTAACCTCCCATATAGAATTAATAATTAATGATGAGAAAACCGTTCAGGCACTTATCTAGTATAAGTTAAGGTATAATTTGTGGATATCATTAAAGTGGGTATTGTTAACACACAACATTAATTATAAATAAAAAATGTTGCAAAATTATAAATACATACATAAATATTGATTTTTTTCCAGTTAAATTCGGCATTTTTCGTATATAAATAATATTCACTCCTATTGAGCTTATACTGTTGCTTTGATTATTTTATAACTGTGTTATTGAAAAAAACTTGGCAGCATTGAGCCAAGTTTTTTTCAATTTTTTTCACTTTTATGCCTTTAAGTCATTGTATTACCTCAAATTTATAACCTAAGCCCCATATAGTTCTTATTGACCAGTTAGTTTTTTTATGAGTACTTAAACGTTTGCGGAGTCGTTGAATATACACATCAACCGCACGGTCTTTTGCACTGAATTCCCATCCCCACAGTGAATTAATTAATTGGTCTCGATTGAAAACTTTATTTGGATTCTTGGATAAGAACTCCAACAATTGGTATTCGCGCTTTGGAAGAATAATTTTTTTCCATCCAATAAAACTTCAAAAGAATCCATATTAATTGTCAGATAATCATAACATATTGTATTATTTTGTTTTAAAGAAACTGCGTTATTGTCATGATTTATAGGAGAACCCCTGCGCAATACCGCTTGAATCCTGGCAACCAGTTCTTTCGGAGCAAAAGGTTTGACAATATAATCATCTGCTCCGGTATTTAATCCTTTCACCCGGTCTTCAACATGTCCTTTTGCTGTAAGCATTATTATAGGGGTGTTATGGTTGTTCTTGATTTCCTCACATACTCTTATCCCATCAATTCCCGGAAGCATTAAATCTAATATGATTATATCCACCCTATTGCTTTTTAGGAAATCCAGCGTATCTTCACCGGTATGAGCAGAATAAACAATAAAGTGTTCACTTTCCAGGTACTCGCATATTAAATTACACGTGATAACATCATCGTCAACAATTAGAGCTTTCCTCATTGAAACCTCCCTCTTTTCCAGAATGTCTATGAAGTTAATAATTTTGAGCAAAAGTCAAATATTGGAGTTCTTAATGAAATTTTCTGCCCCAATGGCTGTAAATTTATCATATTATATCATAATATCGATTAAAAAAAGCGCTAACGCGCTTTTTTTAATGGTGTACAACTGCAATAGCTTCAATCTCCACCCCGACATCTTTGGGCAGCCGTGAAACCTCCACGCAAGAGCGTGCCGGCTGGTTTTTATCAAAATACCTGCCGTATACCTCATTAACCTCGGAAAACCGGCTCATGTCTTTTATAAATACGGTTGTCTTAACCACATTATCCAAACTACTGCCCGATTCTTCGAGTAGATTTTTAAGGTTTTCTATTACCCTTTGCGTCTGTAATTTAATATCTCCGGTTACCACTTCCCCTGTCGTGGGGTCGACAGGAATCTGGCCTGAGGTATATATGAATCCTCCTGCCCCGATTGCCTGGGAGTATGGTCCTATAGCGCCAGGAGCCTTATCAGTGGATATTATCTCTTTATGCAAGCCGTGTTGACACATATTCTTCACCTCACTACAATATTATAGTCTATTCGAAAACTCAAAAGGGTACTTTTTTCAATATCGCCAGAATAGGCGATTTTCTATTTCACCTCAAAAGTTTTCTTATTTAAAAATCTATGATATAGCTAGATTTCGCTAGATATTCAAAGATTATTTAATATAAATTACCTAAATCAGAATATTTAACAGTTGACAATGGCGCCAAGCTCCAAAAATGGAAATGTGTGGATATTGACCACTAATTACTGTTTAAGGAGTGATTTTATGCTTACTGTTAAGTACTCTCACGAGCAATACCAGAATTTCGTCCACGATATGCTGACTAAATTCTTTATTGACTCAAATCAACAAATTACCCTGGTTACAAATTTTCCTTACATCTCCAAGCTCTGGAACGCTGATCTTACAGGCATTGTTCCACTTATTAA
>DHFP01000215.1 GCA_002402315.1 Clostridiales bacterium UBA4821 | reverse complement strand
ATATTCAAAAGTGTTGACATAAAAAGCCCCTGTTTATAAGGGGTTGTAAGGTGTTTTTTTTTCTATTCATCTGCAAAACAACGGAATATTTTTTATACTTTTCAACTTCCATTTTAGCTTGAACATAAAGCCAATCTGTATTAAGCTATAATAGTGATACTTTTTTAAGTAATAATTTCGTTTAATTAATGAAATTAATGTCAGATGTTGTAGTTTATTCAATCTAATAATTTGTAAGTATAGTTTCCTAGCTTCTATTCGGAAACTTATTCACTAGAAGGAATAATCTATTATTTAGAATGTGTTATAAATATTGTAACCACTTCAAAGACTATAACATAAATAATCGCAATGTAATATTATATCATAACATATTCTTTATCCTGAAACTCTATTGAGTTATCAAATGTAGAAAAACTCATATGTTATAAAAGAAATTACTAAAAACATCTATTCTAATTAGCTTTAAACGTATGCCTTTCTACTAAAGTAACAGAAATGATTATAATCAACCTAAAGGAGCTGATAGCATGAATAAAATATTCCAAAATAAATATATATTAGTTTTAGGTATTCTTGCAATAATAGCAGCCGGAATTAGTATTTATGCATTTGCGGCTAAGTCATATAGTGGAAATATTAATAAAAATCCTGGCACTAATAATCAAGAACTCCAACCCTCTCCAAATAAACCACAAACTTCAGATAATACTAACAATACCAATAACTCTAATAATCAAGAAACTCAACCTCAAGTAACTCCAATTAAGGAATATAAGGTTAAAGGAGTTTATCTTACAGGCTGGTCCGCAGGTACAGAAAAAACAATCAATCATTTTATTAATCTTTTAAACAGAACTGAGCTAAACACTCTAGTCATTGATGTAAAAGATGATAAGGGCAGAGTATCTTATAAATCGGACGTTCCACTGGTGAATGAAATCAAATCATCCCAAAGTATGATTAAAGATATCAAATCCTTGCTTAAAAAGCTAAAAGACAATAAAATTCACACTATTGCAAGGATAGTAGTTTTCAAGGACCCTGTTCTGGGAGAGAAAAGACCGGATTTGGCAATAAAAACAGTTAAAGGCCAGCTTTGGAGAGATCGAAACCATGCAGCATGGCTTAATGCTTATAACAAGGACTCATGGAGGTATAGTATTGATTTGGCGAAGGAAGCAGCTCAACTGGGATTTGATGAAATACAATTTGATTATATCAGGTTCCCTACTGATGGTAATGTAAAAATTATTGACTACGGAAGCCTGAGTTCAGGAATCGATAAAACCAAGCCAATAAACGAGTTTTTGGCTCAGGCTAAAAAAGAACTTACTCCTTTTGGTGTTCCTGTTTCGGCAGACGTATTTGGAATCATTACAACAAATATCGGAGATGTTGAGAAGATTGGTCAAGACCTGGAAACCATAAGTAAGGACATAGATTATATTTCACCAATGGTATATCCATCCCATTATGGTTCTGGCCAATATGGCATTAGCAAACCTGACCTTGAACCCTATAAAATTGTATATAAGAGTCTTTCAACTGCTAAAGCAAGACTTGATAAACTTCCTGACCATAAGGCAAAAATAAGGCCATACTTGCAAGATTTCTCAGCGCCATGGCTTGGCAAAGGCAATTATAAAAAATACAATGCTGAAGATGTCAAAACTCAGATAAAAGCAGCATATGATAGTGGATTAGACGAGTGGATTCTATGGAATGCATCGAATAAATACAGTGAATCAGCGTTTTTATCCGAATAAATAATAAACCGCCATAAAAGGCGGTTTTTAAGTAGTTTCAGTCCTATGTAGCTAAATTTTTAGCTTCCTAATAATAAAGGCTGGATTTGTCTTCCTTCTAATGCTTCGATGATAGTTGGGATTATTAGACTCATATCAGCTACTACAGAATTCTGCTTATCATCCGGGTTATCCTGTCTGAAAGGTATAAAGTATATATTTTTTGAATTTAGCAGTACACCTAAATTTTTTGCATTGAAACCAAGACCGTCATTTGTCGAAATACCAATTACCAATGGCTTATTATTCCTAAGGTGTGCTTTAGCAGCCATTAAGACCGGCGTATCTGTTATTGCATTTGCAAATTTGGATGCAGTATTCCCTGTACACGGTGCAATCACTATAATATCAACCAGCGATTTGGGTCCTATAGGCTCGGCTTCAGTTATTGATGCAATTATCTTTTTGCCGGTAATTGTCTCTATCTGATCAATAAAGTCTTTTGCCTTTCCGAACCTTGTATCAGTGTTATATGAAGCCTCAGACATTATTGGAAAAACTTCTGCACCCTCGTCTATCAACTTTTGTATCTCCGGAATTATCTTTGAAAATGTACAAAATGAACCTGTTATGGCAAACCCAATCTTAATATCTTTTAAAAGCATTTTAAACACTTTAACCTCCCAACGGCTATTTATTGTCTACTTCATAGTATGTGAACCTAATATAAATAGTGCTTATATAACTCGTTTCATTTACATATTAATAAAGTAAAGAGAGAGATTTTAAAGTCCCTCTCTTTACTTTTTATGATTAAATCATTAACCTAATTCTGTCTCTATTGAATTACTACCTTTTCATCTCCATTTGATACTACCTGCCACAAAAGTTTAGCAGATTCAGCCCTTGTCAAGGTTGTCTGAGGTCTGAATGTACCATCGGGATACCCGTCAATCAGCCCTCTCTTTTTGGCTATAAGTACATATTTTTTAAGATTTTCCGATATGGCATTGCTGTCAGTAAAGATGCTGCTTAATTGGTTTATGTCTACTATATCGTTCTGGTAGTCCTTTGCCTTAACAAGTGCTACCGCAATGTCTTCCCTGAGTGCATTTTCGCTTCCTTTAAATTTCAAACCGCTTGAAGTCCTGTAACCTGTTAGATACGACTTGGCTGTCTCCACATACTTGTATGACCAGTGCTTACTGCCAACGTCGATGAATGCCGGCTCCTTCGGATTAACTAAAGGCAGCTGCAGTGCCAAGGTCATTATCTTTGCAAACTCTTCCCTTGTCACTTCTTTCTCCGGTTTAAATGTTCCATCAGGATATCCCGCTAGAACTCCCCTGTTTACCAGTCCCATTACTGCATCGTACGCCCAATGTCCGGGAGGCAGGTCTGAAAATCCATCACCGGCACTGTTTACATTCATTATTGCTTCCATCCGCTTCTCTCCAACTGCAACAACAGGTTGATCGTCCGGTATGGTGAATATTGCCTTTAACTTTTTGTAATTTTCATCAATTTTATACGCACGGGTCTCTAGTCTTTCTGTAGATTTGCCGCTCTGCTTCAGTGTACCTCTGGATATTTTCTTTGTGAAGCTTACTCCGTCAGTTGAGTAGTATATTTCATAATCAATATCGTATTCGCCTGTGCTGGAATTGGTTGTATCTACATAAGCCTTAAACATTATTTTGTTGTTTTCCTGTATTGTGTTGAACCCTGCTCCGGGTAGGCTGACTGTAGGTAGTATTACTTCCCTGATTGACTCTTTGGGATTGTCTCCGGTTACTTGAACAGGCTCTTTATCTGAAATAGTAAATACAACCTTCAGCTTCTTATATGTATCTTTAACTGTAAACTCGCGTGTCATCAGCCTTTCGGTAGTTTTTCCGCTTTGCTCTACTGAACCGCTTGTTACAGTTTTGGTAAAGTTCATACCGTCAGTCGAATAAAATATTTTATAATCTATATCAAATTTCTCTGTGCTTTGATTGGTTGTATCAACATAAGCCCTTGCCTTGCTTCCCGGTGTAATAACTGCCTGTTCAAATCCGGCTCCCGTCATGCTTACTGCAGTCTTGACCGCCTCTACTACCGTAACCGTACAGGTTTTTTGAACGCTTATATCTCCTTCCTTATATGAAACAGCTATGTATGCAGTTCCTGCCTTATTTGCACTTGTCAATGCATCACTGCTGCTCACCTTTACAATATCGTTGCTGCCCTTGTAATCTGCTTTCTTTGTCACATCATCGGTCGACTGGTCAGAATAGTAAGCTGTAACCTTGATATTCCCTCCGGATTTATTAAATCCTGTTATGGTAACATTATCAGGAGATATACTAATGTCTTTTAACGTTTTAACTTCACTTGATTTTTTAACAGTAACCTTACAGGTCTCCTGCTCGGTTACATTACCATCTTTGTATTTAATGGATATATATGTAGAACCTTCTTTGCTTCCGCTGGTCAAAACGCCGTCATTAACTTTTACAATCTTCTCATCACCGCTTGTATAAGTCGCGTATTTTGTAACATCTTTGGTTGAATTATCAGTATATTTTGCTGTGACCTTCAGTTTTTTGTCGGAGTTATTAAAGCCGTATATGGTTACAGAAGTCGGGTTTACTTCAATCTCGTCCAGTTTCTTGGAATCGCTGCCCTTAACATCCGCATATGCAGTCTTACTACCATTATCTATGTCTATGTCATCATTTTCCTCAATGGTCCATCGTACCTTCATCCTGGCAGACTCCGGCACCTTAAACTTTGGCGTTGTAAGCGTTTTTTTACTGGTACCCGGATTCTCCAGTGTGCCATCATCAAGCTCTTTCCATTTTCCGTCTTTATAATATTCAATTTCATACTTTACTTTGTAATCTACATCTCCGGAATTCTTAGACACAACACTCGCAGTATAGTATTCTCCAACTTCGAGCGTATCTTTACTGAATTCCGCATCGTCCAAGCTGACCTTCGGCTTTGACGCCTTAACATTTTCAGTCTCTTCTGCCACCCTTGGGTTTGCTGTTATATTCGGATTGGATTGAATGGTCCATATGACCTTGACTTTTGATACACCTTTTTCAATGGTAAACTTCTTAGGGGTTTTCAGAGTAGTATTAAAGCCTCCGTTCTCACAGGTTCCACGTGTTTCTTCTTCCCAATCCCCGTTTTTATAGTATTTGATTACGTAATCAACTTTGTACATTATGCTCCCTGAATTGGTAGATTCCACTGTCGCATAATATGATTTCCCCACTTCAAGTGTAGAAGAACTGAAATCTGCATTTTTTACACCTACACTTATCTGAGATGCCGCATAAGCATTCGGAACAGCTAAAAATACCGCAAATAAGAATGAAAGAAAGATAGCTGCATACAGTGATTTTCTCATTACCATATAGATTCCTCCCTAAAAATTATTAGTACAAATAATGCGACTGTGCAATCAGATGCCAGTTTTTGTTAAGGTTCACTCTTAAAAGTATAAAGTAAAAAACTTATGCATACTTAAATTATATCAGGAAATATTATGCAAGTAAAGCTGTAGAAATGTAGAAAATCTCGGGCTATTTTTGTGCAAGTTGCACAAAAATTATCTTATCGTAGAATATAACCATTCTCTTGTATAGTACTTATTACGTTTGCCGCATGATCCCTATTGCGGGTTTCCAATATTAGTTCCACCTCCGCAAACCCCGATGTTAAACCTTCACTCACCCTATTATGATTAATTGAATATATGTTGACTCCAAGGTTGCCTAGAAGTTCCAGTATTCCCTTTAGCTGTCCGGGTTTATCCGGTACTATTACTCTAACCTCGACCCTTCTTCCTTCCTTGACCAATCCCTTATCAATTATAAGCTGAAGCATGCTTAAGTCAATATTTCCGCCGCTTAGTACAACTCCCACCTTATTCCCGGCTAAGCCTATTTTTTTTGCGAGGATGGCTGCAAGCCCTGCAGCCCCAGCCCCCTCCACTACATACTTTGCCCTTTCCAGCAGCCAAAACATAGCAGAAGAAATATCATCATCCGATACAACAACTATCTCATCAACCTTTTCCTTTATAACCCCAAAAGGAATATCGCCGCAGATCCCAACAGCAATACCATCTGCCAGCGTAAGCCTTCCGGGAACACAAACCCTTTTCCCTTCATCAAGAGAAATTTTTAGAGAATCATAACCTTCTACCTCTACACCTATGATTTTTACTCCTGGTTTAATTGATTTAGCTGCAATAGCTATACCTGAAACAAGTCCTCCCCCTCCTACAGGCACTATAATTGTTTCCAACGCTGAATTGTCCTCCAGCATTTCTATGCCAATTGTACCTTGACCGGCAATTACATAAGGATCATCGTAAGGATGTATTAAGGTCATTCCTTTTAATGCCAATTCAAGTGCTTTTTCTTTAGCCTGGTCAATATTTTTACCATGCAATATAACCTCCGCCCCATAATTCATTGTTGCAACTATCTTTGCCACAGGAGCAAATTCAGGCATAACTATGATGGATTTGATTCCAAAACGTGAGGCTGCAAAAGCGACGCCCTGAGCATGGTTACCCGCAGAAACAGCAACAACGCCTTTACTTCTCTCTCCATCGGTCAGGCTGGCAATTTTATAATAAGCTCCTCTTACTTTAAAGGATCCTGTCTTCTGCAGATTTTCAGTCTTTAAGTAAATGCTCCCACCTGTCAACTGACTCAAGGTGCTTGTATATAAAAACTGAGTTTTATGAATTATTCCATCTAAAGTTCTTGCAGCTTTTTTAATGTCTTCCAGAGTTATCATAAAAAATCAACCTCCTCGTCTAATTTTTTTCAAAATGCTATTAATTTATGTAAAACCTCTACTTTGATTTTATATTACCTACTCATAATAGTTGAGTTTTTTTAATATTCTTAGTTAGGTTACTTAATAGTTGTTTATCCTGCAAAACTCTTCTTACAATGTAGGGATTTAATGTATGAATCAAGGTTTTAATTAAACCCGGATAATTTAATTTAACAATGAAAGAAGGTTAGAAAGCAATGGATAAAGTTGTTCCATTAAGACCGGAACTGGAAAAAAGAAAAGATGCAGATAAAATGGTAGAGCATTCTGACAATATTCTGATGTTAATAGAAAGACTTAGATTTGAAATAACAGAAATAAAGGAAGAAGCAAGCACCAAAAAAGTAGATATTTCAGAACTCTCAGAAATGGTCGGTAACGCAAAACTTACAAACATCTTAATTTTGAAAATCCTTTTACCTATGGAAAAACTATGCAATGCAAAAACCTCTCCTACTGGATGAGGTTTTCTTTTTAAAATCGTGTTTTATTATTTCATCTTTCCTAAGTTCCTCAAAGCATGCTTTATTACATCTTCTATGTCAAGATTATCCACATCGACCGGTTTCAAAGCCTTAACTGCTTCTGAAGCTGAGTACCCCAGCACCTGCAGTGCATTAACTACTTCTGATATGTTGTCATTGGTGCCATTTATTTGTTGTTCATGCTTATCAAAAGCTTCTTCAGTCTTCATTTTATCTTTTAGTTCAAGAATTATTCGCTGAGCCGTTTTAAGTCCTATTCCGGGAATACTTTTTAGGGCCTGTACATCCCCGGTTATTACAGCAACGCCAAACTTTGATGGTGTAAGCGCTGAGAGCACGGAATTTGCAACCTTAGGCCCTATTCCTGATACTGATATGAGAAGTTCAAAGATCCTTAGCTCTTCAGGGGTAAGAAAACCATATAAATTGATTATATCCTCCCTTACGTACATATTGGTATATACTTTTACCTCTAGCCCAGCATTTAGCTTATCCATGGTTGATAGTGAAGAAAAAACCTTATATCCTATGCCATTGTTGTCAATCACGAAATAGTCTGCTGCTCTATGGTCGATTCTTCCTTTTATATATGAATACATTTTCACTAAACATCCTTTTCCTTTTGATAGAAAAACGTATTTACTGATTTAAAGTAATACCGTGAAGACAGTATTATCTGCTCAGTGCTTCCTACAAACAGTATTCCTCCAACCCTTAAAGAATTATTGAACTTCTGATATATTAGTGCCTTAGCTTCTTCAGTAAAGTATATAAGAACATTTCTGCAAACTACTAGGTCACAGTTGTCAGGATATCTATCTGCAAGAAGGTTATGTGATTGAAAATCTACACACCTTTTTACCTCATCCCTGATTCTGAAGAAATCACCTTCCTTGTTAAAATATTTCAAAACAAATTCTCTCGGAAGGCTTTCCAAGCTTTTGGGATTATAGAGGCCAAATTTAGCCTTATTGATAACTTCTTTATCTATATCAGTTGCTAAAACCTTAATCTGACTTAATGGAAGGAACCTGCTCATCATCATAACAAGTGAATATGGTTCTTCACCTGTTGAACAGGCTGCACTCCATATTTTAAGATTGTTACTCCTTTTCATGAGCATAGGAACTATTTCCTTCTCCAAGATTTCCCACTGCCTTGGGTTTCTATAAAATTCCGACACGTTTATTGTTATATAATTAATAAATTCGTCATAAATAACTTTGTCAGATTTCAGCGCTCTTACATAACTTTCGTAATCAGAAAAGTTTCGCTTGGCAATAAGGGAATCAATCCTTCTTTTCATCTGTCTTTCTTTATAGTCAGAAAGATTAATACCAGTCATTTGATGGATAGCAGCTTTAAAATCTTCGTAGTCAACTATCATATTCTCCCTCTTTCGTTATTTGGTTTTAACCTCGGGAAAAAACCTTGCAAATTCAATCTCAGCATTTTCGACTGAATCTGAAGCATGAATGAGATTCTCATCTTTACTGAAGCCGAAATCTCCTCTGATTGTGCCGGGAGCAGCTTCGTTTACCATTGTCTTTCCTATCATGGTCCTCATCATGGCAACAACATCTTCCCCTTCAACAACTATAAGTACGGCCGGAATTGATGTCATATATTTGATCATGCCGTCAAAGAAGCTTCTTCCTTTAACATGCGCGTAATGTTCTTCAACAACTTCCTTTTTAAGTATTTCCATTTTCATGTGAGTAATTTTAAATCCTTTTTTTTCAATTCTTGAAATTATTTCTCCAATCAAACCTCTTCTAACTGCATCCGGCTTTAAAATAACTAGAGTTTTTTCCATTATTTAAGTTCCTCCTGTAATCTATTATTTTGAAATTAAATAGAAATGTTACTGAATAGATTTTAACATATATATCAATAAAAAAAAAGCGTGACATTCGAAAATGTCACTAAAATAATGTAAAGGGGGTCTCAATGTATTTTGTGAGGTCATTAATTATTATTGACATTAATTCGGAATTTATGCATTTTAATAAAAAAAATTTAAAATAAGAACAAAAAAGCGCTGATGCGCTTTTTTGTTCTTACACCTTCATCTATGTTATAAGTTCGCAACTTTTACAGGCTCTTCGAAAAATCCTCGTTTCACCTCGGTTGCAGTCATATGCTTGGCATTAAATTTTTCAGTTAGATGGTTACAAGCATCCCAGGGATTAATCTTATCCCCGCATGTAAACACATCTACTGCCGCATAACCAAGCTCCGGCCACGTGTGTATAGTTAGGTGTGATTCAGAAATTACTACTACTCCGCTTACACCCTGCGGACTAAATTTATGGAAGGCTACTTCCCTTACCTCGGCCCCAGCTTCAAGCGCTGAGTCTACCATTATTTGCTCGATTCGTTTTACATTGTTTAAAATGTCTTCCGAGCATCCATAAATTTCTGCCAAAATATGACGGCCCAAAGTATTCATTTCAGGTTCCTCCTTTAAATGATAAATATCAACCACCTTTTTAGTATTTTTTTTACTGCCAATGATATATATTTTAGCAACTTACTTAAAAAAGTCAATAGTTTTTGTTAAATTTTATTATTAATTTTATTTAACTCGATTTACTTTTGATTTCCTCCGGATTTCTCTGTTTATCTAAGTAGTATTTCTAATACCTCTAAAATATTAATCAACACAACAATAACTAGAATTACGATTATTGGAGCATATGACAATATTGAGATTATGTCCTGACGTATAGTTCCTATCGGTTTTCTAAATCTTCCCGGTTCTTTAGGTGCCCCCCACAAAACCAAGTAGAGAAATTCCACGACTGGATTATCATACTTTACATTTTTCTTAGATAAATTTACATAATTAAAGGCTATAATACAAACTGCCAAAACCCCCAGGAAGAAAAGCGTAACAAAAGACAAAACAAGGTATTCAGGTATAGTTGGAAATCTTTCAACTTCTTCAGGGAATTTATCAACAGCATAGAAAATTGTCATACTTATACCGTTGAAAACAAAATGGGTAATAATTCCCGGGAGAATTGAATTGGATTTGACCACAAGGTAACCTGCCAGAATTCCTATTATTAATGGACCTGCGAATCTAATTACCGATAAATGTATAATAGAAAACAATGCTGCCGAAATAATAATTGCACGTACAGTTCCTCTGTTCTCATATGCCTTTAGGGTTATCCCTCTAAAGAGAGCTTCCTCACAAATTGCAGGAAACAAAGCGATAAGGAACATTCCGAGAGCTATGTTTTCAGGTATTACATCGGCCATTTCATTACTTGGCTGCCCAATTATGCTGCTATATATATGATAAATAATTATTGTTACAAACTGGCTTATAAACCATGCTGCAAGAGCCATAATAATTGTAAGGATAAGCGTTGGAATATTGATTAGGTTTAACCTAAACACTTCCTTTACATTCAACCTATTAATAAGTGTAAATATCATAACAGGCAAGAAGATAAAACCGTACTGGTTAACTGCTAGGAGTATGGCCTTTGCAGTATCCCCTTCTTTCAAATACTCACCGATATCTATATGAAAATATTCATATAATATTACTATTGCCAGCTGCGGTACAACAGTCAGCACTATAACAACCACCATTAGAAGTATGTTGGTATTTGTAACCTTAACTTTAGTCATCTCTTTCTCCTAATCACAACCATTTCTTTCTGCGGAATACTACTATTAGTACACTGGCAAGACACGCCATAAATCCTAAAACAACAAAATAACCAAACTTTGTATTAAGTTCCGGCATATAAGTAAAATTCATTCCATATATACCGGTAACTAAATTGAGAGGGAGGAATATGGTAGATATTATTGTAAATACTTTCATTATTTCATTCAGCTGGTTTGAAATCTCAGACTCATACGTCTCCCTTAAACTGGTAATTGATTGGTGTAAACTGCTAATATCCCTATTTAGCTGTGAAAATTTTATCCCTATATTACTAAAATACTTTATCATATGATCATCTATAATTCCAAGTTCATTTAAAAGAAGCATATCACTAATGTATGTCAATGGACTTAAATATCTTCTTACTTTAAAAACCTGCCTCCTTAACGCAATTAACTCATTTACCATGTTCCTTTTACCAATCTTTAATACTCTTTCCTCTTGTGCTTCAATCTTTCGTTCAAGTTCACTAACTACCCATAAGCTTCTGAGCACCAGTCTGTCAAATAATGTGTATAGAATTTTATTGGTCGGGTTGGATACTCCCTTGAATGTTATATCAGGCTTATTGAAAATCTCACCTTCAATTTTATCAACTATCTCAACTTCTTCATTCAGCGAAATAATAATAAAGTTCTTTCCAAAAAAGATATCTATCTGTTGAGCAGAAATCCGGCCTTCATTGATTTTAGGGATATTTAGTCCTATGAAATAGTTTTGCTTGTGAGTTTCTATACCCGTATAATGTCTACGTTCCAAACATTCGCCTGTATTACATTCTGTTAAGTTAAACTTTGAACTAATCTGTTCAATATCACTTGCATTCACTATTAGAAAATAGTGGAGGCTGCTTTGTATTTCTTCATCCTCGATACTGATTTTTTTGATTGTTTCATCAGAAATCACGTAAGACTTCATTTTCCACCATCCCAAACCATAAGTTCATATTAATTACTATTTACTATATTAAAATTCTTTTTTCAGTAATTATAATATCCATTTTAGCATCCAATTTATCAGACGGAATCTCATCGAGCACCTGAAAATCAAAAGCTAACGCAACTTTGAGCACTTCCAGGCTCAGTTTAGCTATAAACCTATCGTAGTATCCTCCTCCATAGCCTATTCTATTCTTTCTTACATCAAACCCAACTCCAGGAACTAATATCAACTGAATCTTTTCATCACTTATCCTGGTAGTTGACTCCGGAATAGGTTCATAAATCCCGTAACTGCCAATTCGAACATCAGTATTAATGCTTTCTATCTTATATATCTCCATATCATTTTTATCTTTAAAAACCAGAGGCAGACAAATTGTTTTACCCTCAGCAATAGCTTGTTTAATGAGTTCAGTAGTCACCACTTCATTTTTGGTATTCATGTATGCTAGAATTATATCTGAATTCTTATATTGCTTGGTTCCTCTAAGTCTTTCAACAATTCTTCTGCTTTTATTCTGAACTTCATCAGAAGTAAGCTTACTTCTTCTTTCAATCATCAGCTTTCTGATATATTTCTTTTCTTCCTTCATCCTATCACCTGCTAGAGTAGATTCTTTAACGGACAGATTATTAACCTGTTAAAGGAATACATCACTCCCAGAATAATACTTAATAATACAATTGCAGCGCCGTTTCTATATAATTTGGGAATAATACTTGAAAATGATATTACGGTTAAAACAAGCCAGTAGAAAAAATATAACATAGTACCAATTATTAAAACAGAAATTGCCCGCCATGGAAATAATATGTCCCTATATACCATTACCAGAAACATAAAAGTTATGGCAGTTAACAATACCAACTCACTCCAGGATCTTATAGTCGGCTTTATGTTCTTTTCGTATATTTTAAAATTTTGTAAACCTGCTAAAAGCAAGGGTATAGGTAAGCCAAATAGTCCTCCTGTAAGGATTCTTAAAAAATTGTTTGATTCTCTTAACCCTAGATAGGAGCTTACACCATCTATCATCATTGGAACTGTTGCCAGGCAAAGTAGTAATGAATACCTAAGCTCAGGCGGTTTATCCGAATCCCATCTTCTTGTTACAGTTATAAACATTATACTGACAAATATTCCAAGATAGATACCTGTATCCCTTGCACAAACAGGTAAAGGTAATCCATCCAAAAATATTGTTCTTTCTTGCAGCTGGTGACAAACCAGAGATCCAAAAAAATTTGCAACTTGTTCAAACCACATTTAACATTACCTTTTATTAAGGAATATATTCCTCAGGATTTTTCATCATTTCGCCAATCCCGGCTAAACCTAATATTGCACAGCAAATTACCATCCCCCATATCACAAAGAATATTAGGGATGAAGCAAGCAAAGCCTTGCCATATGATTTCCGATCCGGACTATCTTCTTCCGACATAAATACTATCGAAGCTATTATTCCTATCAACTGACCAACGCCTGGAGGAAAAGCAGATAATGCGGCAAGGAATACTTTTATTGAGTTACTCAATGGCCGTACCATCCGGTCAACATAGATGTTTCTGTCCCTCTTGTCCCCATAGACAACCGGACCTTGCTCTACCTTATCATCCTTTCTCTCATTAAAAAAAGCATTCTGATTACCCGGGTTTTGCTGGTGCTGCTCATCATTTTTCTCTTCATTGAGCTCTATCGGTACGGGTGGAATTTCAAAACCTGTATCCTGGGATATATCCTTCATAATACTTCCACAGAATGGACATCTTTTAGAATTAATATGTATTTCTTCACCACAAAACTCACATTTTTTCCTGTCCACTATTGCTCCTCCTAAAATTTATATTATCTACGTACTTATTCTGGAAATCTATTATACTATTCAAGTCAAAATATTCGACTCTCTTACTCACTTCTATATAGTCATAAATCAGCTCCGGACTAACAAGGCACTTTATTGCTCCAATTGCAGACGTATTTCCTGATGGAAATATTTTACCCTTTAGTTTTTCCGGAATCAACCCTATTTTAACAGCATTTTCTATATTTATAAAACTGCCAAAGCCTCCTGCAAGATATACTTTTTTAATATTTCTGAATTTTACTCCCAATTTCTCCATTAAAGTACTTATACCAACTGCAACTGCAGCCTTAGACAATTGCACCTGTCTGACATCCTGCTGGGTAATGACTATATTATTTCTCCCTTCCCCTTCAGTTAATACAAAAGCTGGTTGTCCTTTATACTTACTCATTCTTTTGGCTAGATGGCTTGACACATATGATTCTTCCGGCCAATCCTTATACAGCATCCTCCCTCTAAAGTCTATTACCCCCGCTTTCAGCAATTCTGCTGCTGCATCTATAACACCGGAACCACATATACCTATTGGTCTGGCATTAAAAATTGTTGAGTAGAATAAACCATTCTGGTTTATTACAACCTTATCAATAGCTCCCTCTACACTTGCTGTCCCGAATTCTATATTCGCACCTTCAAATGCCGGTCCCATGGCTGCCGAGCAGGCAATCAACCTGTCTTTATTCCCCAATACCATTTCTCCATTTGTGCCTAAATCAATAAGCAAGCAATAATCATCCGATTTATACATTCCGGTAGCAATTATTCCCGATAAAGTATCTGCTCCAATAAAAGCAGAAACAGATGGAAGAATTATTATTTCTCCCATTGGATTCACTTCTATACCTGCATCCTGCGAATTTTTAACCGTCATCTCTGTTGTTGATGGTGTATAAGGATATACTCCAATACCTTCAACATTTAATCCGAGTAATAAATGCAGCATAATTGTGTTGCCGCTCACCACTACTTTCGTAATTGAGTTTTTATCAATCCCGGCAGCTTGAAGTAAATTATTAATCATACTGTTAATACTGGATATTATGAGAGTTCTCATCTCTTCAAGCCTATACCTGCTGCTGCCTATATAATGTATTCTTGATATTACATCTGCACCGTTTATTATTTGAGGATTAAGAGAAGACCCGGCTTTTAGAACCTCGCCATTGTCCAGCCGCACCAAATACATAGCAACCGTAGTCGTTCCAATATCTATTGCCAAACCCAAAACATCAGAGTCCTGAGTCCTGAGTCCTGAGTCCTGAGTATAAACACCATAGTCCTGAGTCCTGAGTCCTGAGTCCTGAGTAATAGTTAGATTATTATTTAAGATAACCTTACATGCCAGTCTGTAGCCATTCTCTATTTCCTTTGGGGTTAGAAGGTCTAGTTCCTCTAAAGTTGGTTCAGGTAGATTATTTCCCACTAAAGCCACCTTACATTTGCCGCATTTTCCGTTACCGCCGCAAGGAGAAGGCATTAAAAAACCAGCCTCCTTGATTGTTTCAAGAAGGGTTGTTCCTTTGGCAACTTCATACTCTGAAGCCTGTCGGTCTTCAATTATTCTAAGTGAAAATTTATTTTCAATCATAAACCATCATTCCTTATTTTACTAAGCCCCCCATAATCCCCATAAAAACTTAATCCTGAATCCCTAATTTCTCAGGACTCAGGACTCAGCACTCAGGACTGGGTTTTAAATCCCCATTACATTATAGCCACTATCTACATAGATCACTTCACCAGTAACTCCGCGTGACATATCACTCATTAAGAAAGTTACTACATCTCCTACCTCTTTTGCATCAACGTTTCTTCTTAATGGCGCTTTAGTTTCAACCGCTTCAAGTATCCTATCCAGGTCTTTGACACCTCTTGCCGAGAGTGTCTTTATTGGACCTGCCGAAACAGCATTTACCCTGATATTCTTTGGTCCAAGGTCACTTGCCAAATAACGTACACTACATTCAAGTGCAGCCTTTGCTACTCCCATAACATTATAGTTTGGCATAACCTTTTCAGCTCCAAGGTAAGTCAACGTTACAATACCCCCGCCTTCTGTCATCACATCCTGGGCTGCTTTGGACACTGCAACAAGTGAGTATGCGCTTACGTTATTTGCGTGTGCAAAACCATCTCTTGATGTATTTACAAAATCATTGTGCAGGTCCTTTGTATTTGCATGTGCTATACTGTGAAGCACGCCGTGAATAACACCATAATCCTTCTTTAATGTTTCAAACAATCTGGTTATATCATCATCCTTTGATACATCGCATGAATAAAGTATTGCACCTGGTATTGAGTCAAGCAGCTTTTCAATACTCTCCCTTTTCTCTTCAGATAGGTATGTAAATATTAGATTTGCCCCCTGTTCCTGTGCTGATTGGGCCGCCCCCCAGGCAATACTCCACTTGTTTCTCAAACCCATTATAAGAATGTTCTTACCTTTTAAAATCATCTTGAATTTGCCTCCTTTAAAACACCCTATTTCATAATATTATTAATTATCTAATCTAATATTGCTTGACTTAAAAATGTTATCATACACTTATTCCAAATTCAACATGAATATATTTTATGGATTACTCATTTATAGTTTTACCTTACCCTATGCAAAATTTGTGTTTTAACGTATAGTTAGTATTATACTTAAAATAATCCTTTGTCTTGTAAAAAAGTCTAAATGATTTTATACTTATAATATAAGCCATATCTATTCAAATCTCACTGTATTTTGGAGGCAATATGTCTAAAGAATTGATTTATGTTGTGGAAGATGAGCAACACATTCAGCAGCTTATCAAATATAACCTTGAAACAACAGGCTACAAGGTGTCTGTGTTTAGTGACGGTGAATCTGCCTTATCTCACTATGAGTTTGACAGACCGGATATGTTTATCCTGGATATTATGCTGCCAGATATAGATGGTCTTGATGTATGCCGTAAACTTAGATCAAACCCTAAAGCCAAAAATATTCCAATAATTATACTTACAGCTAAGGGTGAAGAATTTGATAGGGTATTAGGTCTTGAGCTTGGCGCCGATGATTATATAACCAAACCCTTTAGTGTTAGGGAGTTAATGGCAAGAGTTAAAGCTCTCTTTAGAAGATGCCACACATCAATAAATGCAGATGAAACCATTATTAAGTGTGGAGACATCGTTATAGACTGCAACAGGCATGAAGTGACCAAAAACGGTGTAAAAATTGATTTACCGCTAAAAGAATATGAACTTCTAAAGCTGCTTGCATTAAACCCTGGAATTGTAATGTCTCGTGAGCTGCTGCTGGAAAAGGTTTGGGGTTTTGACTACTTTGGGGAAACCAGAACTGTTGATGTTCATATAAGATATCTTAGACAGAAAATAGAAGATGATGATAGCAATCCAACTTATATAGAAACGGTAAGAGGAATCGGATATAAATTTGCAGATAAGGGTGATAGAGAGTGTCCTTTTTAATTTATATTGCTTTGTCAGTCTTTGCTCTGCTAATAGCAGGGCTTTTATTTAGGTTTCGAAAACCGGTGAAGCACAATAACATACTTGAACGTACTGACAACAGTTCTGTAATTGATAGCCTTAAAACCCGGATTCAAAAACTTGAATTAATCATCAATAGCCTCCCTGACGGTCTGATAGCAGTTAATAAGTCTCTACAGGCTATTGTAGTAAACCCATTTGCCAGAGAAATCTTTTCACTCCATTCTGCAAATAACATTAATCAGGATATCAGAACTCTCATAAATGATGAATCTATTTGCAGTCTTATTGAGAAAACTATTAGCGAAGATTGTTCGTTTTCGGAAGAATTTACACTTAAAAAGCCTGCAAAGATACTAAAAATAAATACAAATCCTATAAAATCCGACCAAGATGTACTTGGAGCAATATTATTCATAGAAGATATTACTGCTATGAAAAATCTTGAAGAAATTGGCTCGGAATTTGTCTCCAATGTCACTCATGAACTCAAAACTCCGCTTACTTCAATCAGGGGATTTATTGAAACCCTGAAACATGGGGCAATTAATGATTCTCAAGTTGCACATAAATTTCTTGATATTATTGATATTGAAGCCGAAAGACTCTTTCTCCTCATTAATGATATTTTAGCACTATCGGAAATTGAAACCATGAAACAGGATGTAGACATAGCAAACGTACCATTTGAAAGTATAGTTTCTGATTCTCTAAATATCTTGCAGGGTCAAGCTGAGAAGAAAAACATAACCATAAACACCGAAATAGAACCTAACGTCAGAATTCAGGCCAATAAATATAGGATTATGCAGCTTGTATTAAACCTTGTGGATAACTCCATAAAATACTCTTCGGAAGGAAGCTTGATAACCATAAAGGCTTCCAGGGTCGGCGGAGACGTGGTAATGTCCTTTAAGGATACGGGAATAGGAATTCCAAGCGAGCATTTGTCAAGGATTTATGAGAGATTCTATAGAGTAAACAAGGGACGTTCAAGAAGTCTTGGCGGGACAGGACTTGGTCTATCAATAGTTAAACATATAGTAAACCTCTGCAATGGCAACATTAAGGTTTACAGCGAACTTGGAAAAGGAACGGAATTTATTGTGACATTGCCATGTTAATGGAGATATAAAATTGAGGAGCTTAAGCTCCTCAATTTTATATCTCCATAATTATAGGTAAAATCATCGGTTTTCTCTTGGTCTTTTCGTACAGAAACTCTCTCAAGCCTTCTTTGATATTATTTTTCAATGTGGACCAATCAGTAATTTTCTTAGCTTCACACTCTATTAATCTTCCTTTAATAATCCTCCTGATTTCCTCCATCAAGTCCTCAGATTCCCTTACGTATACAAATCCTCTTGAAATTACGTCGGGTCCTGCTATTACACACCCTTTATCTCCGTCTATAGTAACTACTACAATTATCAGTCCATCCTGAGCAAGATGCTTTCTATCTCTAAGTACAATATTACCGACATCCCCTACCCCTAAGCCGTCAACCAAAACCTTACCCGATGTTACACTGCCATTCATTCTAGCTGAATTTGCAGTTAATTCCAGAACTTTTCCAATATCCATTATAAAAATATTCTCATTAGGCATTCCTAATTTTTCTGCAAGCGTTGCATGCTGTCTAAGATGGCGGTACTCACCATGAACAGGTATAAAGTATTTGGGTCTTATCAATGTATGAATAAGTTTTAGCTCTTCCTGACATGCATGCCCGGACACATGGGTATCCATTATAGCATGGTAAATTACCTCTGCACCTTTTTTAAATAAATCATTTATTACCCTTGACACTAACTTTTCATTACCCGGTATAGGTGAGGCTGAAATAATAACTCTATCCCCGGTCATAATTTCAACCTTCTTATGGTCTGATGATGCCATCCTTGACAATGCAGACATGGGTTCTCCCTGGCTCCCTGTAGTTATAACTACAAGCTGATTAGGCTTATACCTCTGAATCTCATCCACATCAATAAATACGCCTTCCGGAACATTCATGTAACCCAGTTTTACAGCCACGTTTACTACATTGACCATGCTGCGGCCACAAATAGAAATCTTACGACCGTATTTTACAGCAGCGTTTACTACCTGCTGAACCCTGTGAATGTTTGATGCAAATGTAGCAACTATAATTCTCTGATTACAGTTCATAAATAGCTCATCAAAAGACTGACCTACTGTCTTTTCAGACATGGTATAACCTTGCCTCTCGGCATTGGTACTATCAGCAAGAAGGGCCAGCACACCTTGCCTTCCCAGCTCGGCAAAACGAACCAGGTCAATAACATCTCCATCAATTGGCGTAAAGTCCACCTTAAAGTCGGATGTATGAACAATAGTTCCAACCGGTGTAAAAATAGCCAGTGCTACTGCATCTGCAATACTATGGTTGGAGCGTATAAATTCAATTTTAAAAGCACCAAGACTAATCATATCACCAGGTTTTATAGTGTTAAGAGATACCTGGCGAAGCATTCCATGCTCCTCAAGTTTATTTTCTACTAACCCCAGGGCGAGCCGCGTCCCGTATACTGGCACATTAATATCTTTAAGTACATATGGAAGTGCACCAATGTGATCCTCATGCCCATGAGTAATTACAATTCCCTTTATCCTATCTCTGTTTTTAATTAGATAGGTTACATCCGGAATTACCAAATCTATACCCAACATTTCATCCTCTGGAAATGCAAGACCGCAGTCTACTATGAAAATATCTTCTCCGTATTCAAAAACAGTCAAATTCTTACCAATCTCGTTGAGTCCGCCCAGCGGAATTATCTTTAGTTTACTTTTCTTGTTCGACACTTTTAAACCTCCATTTTCTTGTATAACCAAACTACATTTTTTTGCTTAAATATTCTTTCCGGTTTTATGTATTATTTTGCGAACTCATTTAGCTTACATATGCAGCAAACATACTGAAAGCCAGCAAGTGAATTAATCATGCCGTTTCACCATGATATTCTCTCAAAAGTGAATTCTTTGAAAAATGTAAGAAGCAAAAACAGAAGTGCATGGACTTAATATCCTGATGGCCTAGGCCCAAACCAGGGTATCTAAAATACGAGCCATTAAGCATTAAACTGAAGGCAAGCTAATATTAAAGTAATAGCCGATTCTCATGAAGATTACTAATAAACCGCCCTCATTAATTTAACCTTTTCATACCCGTACAATATAGTCCGGCAGTATAAACATCTATGCCGGGCATCTAATTTAATCCTTCATGCACTGCATTTACATTTTTCTTGTTAATACCAAACCGTTATATGGATTTACTACCCATATCAATACTAACATGACTATTATAGCACAGTATGTAACTTTTGGATATAGTAAATTATAAATTAAAAACAATAAAGAATTCACAAAATTATCTTTCGATAGTTTTGTAAATTCTTTATTGCTACATATATATCTAATTATCCATTGCTTCCCTCAACTCGGCCACGTAGTTCCTGACGCTTTGGACAGCCTCTTCATCCGATCCGGCCTCCCCTATCTTCTTTACAATTGCACTCCCCACAATCAAACCCTCTGCAATGCTTCTTAGTTCCCTTACCTGTTCCGGTGTTGAAATACCAAAACCAATTGCTCTTGGCAGGCCGGTATATTCTCGTATTTTTGATATAAAGTTTGAAAGGTCTTTATGGAATTCTGCCCTTATTCCGGTTACACCCAATGAGGATACGCAATATATGAAGCCTCTGGCATCCTTAACCACTCTTTCTATCCGGTTGTTTGATGTTGGTGCAATCAATGTTATAACTTCGATATCCGATGCTGTCAGCATATCATTTATATCAACTCTCTCTTCACAAGGAAGGTCAGGAATAATCAGTCCATCCACCCCTGCCTTGGAACACTCCTCAAAAAACTTCTCCTTACCATACTTGAATATGCAGTTGTAATAAAGTAAAAAAACCAATGGAATTCCGGTAATCTTCCTAATCTCTTTTACACATGTAAATATGTCATCAATCCTGATTTTATTTTTTAATGCCCTGGCTGATGCTGCCTGTATTACAGGTCCTTCGGCTATTGGGTCTGAATATGGTATTCCCATCTCTATTATGTCCGCTCCTCCATCCTCCATTGCCTTTACCAGCCTTGGAGTAACCGAAAGGTCGGGATCGCCCGCAGTAATAAAGGTAATCAAGGCTTTCCTGTTCTTTTCCTTTAACTCTGCAAACTTCCTATCAATTCTATTACTCATAGGCTCACCCCCATATACTTGGCTATTGAATATACATCCTTATCTCCCCGGCCGGAGATATTGATAACTATAATTTCATCCTTCCTGGTCCTAGGTACCATTTTAAGGCCATAAGCAACGGCATGAGCGCTTTCCAGTGCCGGTATAATCCCCTCTACCCTCGTAAGATATTTAAACGCTTCTACTGCCTCATCATCGGTAACCGGTTCATACCTCGCCCTACCTATATCAAATAAATGAGCATGCTGAGGACCTATACCAGGATAGTCCAGTCCTGCTGAAATAGAGTGAACCGGCATAATTTGACCGTCATCATCCTGAAGAAAATAGGACATCATGCCATGCAATACTCCTATGCTTCCTTTTGTGATGGACGCTGCATGTTTATCAGTATCAACCCCGAGTCCCGCAGCCTCGGTTCCTGCAAGCTTCACCTCATTGTCTTCCAGGAATGGGTAGAACATACCCATTGCATTACTTCCTCCACCCACACACGCAATCAGATAGTCCGGAAGTTTTCCTTCAACCTCTTTTAATTGGCTTTTTATCTCATCACCGATTACTCTCTGAAAATCCCTTACTATGGCTGGATAAGGGTGGGGACCAACTACCGAGCCAAGTACGTAGAAGGTTGTATCAACCGTTGCAGCCCAGTTTCTCATGGCTTCACCGGTAGCATCCTTAAGTGTTCCCGTCCCTGAAGTTACGGGCACTACATTTGCACCGAGAAGCTTCATGCGAAAGACATTTAGGGATTGACGTTCAATATCCTCTTGCCCCATGAACACCTCACATTCCAGTCCAAACAGTGTTGCGGCAGTTGCAGCTGCCACTCCGTGCTGGCCTGCTCCGGTTTCAGCAATAACTCTTTTTTTGCCCATCCTTCTAGCCAAAAGGACTTGACCGAGGACGTTGTTTATTTTATGAGATCCGGTATGGTTAAGGTCTTCTCTTTTGAGATAAACCTTGCCCCCTCCGAGGTCTGCCGTCATCCTTTCCGCAAAGTACAGCGGCGAAGGCCGGCCGGCATACTGGGTCAGGTAATACCTGTACTCATTCTGAAAATCCTGGTCTTCCTTTACCTTTTCATAGCTCTCCTCGAGCTCTATTAACGCATTCATTAGGGTTTCAGGCACATACTGTCCTCCAAACTGCCCAAACCGCCCTTTTCTTGTATTATTCATCTAATCACCTCTCCACTTTTTGCTGCCTTTATAAATTCATATATCTTAGCCGGGTCCTTAATCCCCTTGCTTTCAACGCCACTGCTTACATCCACGCAAAAAGGTTTGATTTTACTTATTGCCTCAATCACATTATCCTGATTCAAGCCACCTGCTAAAATTATTCTATACTCTTTGGAAAATTCCTCTGCAATGCTCCAATCAAATGTCTGCCCAGTGCCTCCACATACTCCATTTAACACTGTATCCAGTAATATTCCGTCAACACAATATTGCTTTAATGCGTCAAGGCTTTGAGTGTCATTTATGCCTAATGCCTTCCAAATTTCATGTTTAAAGCGCGAACAATACTGGCTGGTTTCATTTCCATGAAACTGGAGAACATCCAATGAACATTTTTCAGCTATCCTCTTTACTTCATTCTCACTATGATTTACAAACACACCAACCTTTTTGATTCTTTTATCCAGATTGGATATGAGCTCAGCAGCCTTCTCCGGACTAACCATCCTTCTGCTGGGTGCAAATACAAAACCAACATAGTCCGGCAGAAACCTATTTACTGCTTCAATATCTTCAGTTCTTGTCATTCCGCATATTTTGACCTTAATCTCCATAATTTCAGCCTTCTTCTCTGCCTCTTAATTCATTTAACTTATCTTCTATTGATTCTGCACGCATCAGGGTTTCACCTACCAAAACTGCATTGACGCCGAGGTTGGTAAGATACTCAATATCCTGGCAGGTATTTATGCCGCTTTCACTTACAACCACCTTATCCCTTGGTATCATCTTAATAAGTCTCTCAGTTGTCTCCAGGTTAACCTGAAACGTCTTTAAGTCCCTGTTATTTATGCCGATAATTGATGCTCCTGACCCTAAAGCCCTTTTCAATTCATCTTCACAGTGAACCTCTACAAGACAGCTCATACCCAGTATCTTTGCTACAACCTGAAACTTGTTCAATTGCTCATCTGTCAGAATGGATGTTATGAGCAGGATTGCATCAGCTCCAATTAATCTTGATTGATATACCTGCCTGATGTCTATAATGAAATCCTTTCGTAGTATTGGTAATGGGATTCTCTGGCGGACTTTTATCAAATATTCATCACAGCCCTGGAAGTAATCTTCTTCAGTAAGAACTGAAATTGCATCTGCCCCTCCATTCCTGTATTGCATCGCAATCTCTACCGGGTCAATGATATTTTTTATTGCACCCTTTGAAGGTGATGCCTTCTTTATCTCAGCAATTATTGAAGTTCTACCTTCTTTTTGAAGCGCTTTTTTAAAATCTATTGCCGGACTGAGATGACCCTCACTTGCCCTACTCTTCAGGGCTTCTATAGAAATGTTTTTGAACTTCTCAGTAACTCTTTCTTTCTTTTTGCTTACTATTTCATCCAGGATCATACCTACTCCTCCTCTACGCCGTCACAGCCATACTGTTTGTCAACTTAATAAACTCGGACAACTTTGTCAGCGCCTTTCCCGAATCTATCATCTCAGCAGCCAGCTTCACTCCTTGAGTAATACTATCTACCTTCCTGCCTACATAAAGAGCTGCTGCACTGTTAAGAAGAACCATATCCCTGGCTGCTCCTTCTTTGCCCCCCAAAACATCCTTAATAATTCCTGCATTCTGTACCTTATCTCCACCTCTGGCATTACTGATAGCTTTTCTTTCTATACCATAGTCTTCAGGATTAATTGTATAACTCTTTACTTCACCGCCGCATAATTCGGAAACCATTGTCAGACCTCCAATTGTAATCTCATCCAGGCCATCACTCCCATGGACTACCAGTGCTTTTTCGGTACCTAATCTATTCAGTACCTGAGCCATTACTTCTGTCAATTCCGGTTTAAAGACTCCCATAAGCTGGCCTCTGGCGCTTGCCGGATTGGTAAGAGGACCTAATATATTGAATACTGTCCTGATTCCAAGCTCTCTTCTCGGTCCTGCTGCGTTTTTCATTGATTTATGAAAATTTGGTGCAAACATAAAACCTATGCCGATATTTTCTATACACTCTTTAACCTGAAACGGCTCAAGGTCAATCCTGCACCCTAACGCTTCGAGTACGTCCGCACTTCCGCACATGCTTGATACCGACCTGTTTCCATGCTTTGCAACCGGCACACCTGCCGCTGCCACTACAAACGCAGCAGCAGTTGATACATTGAATGTATTGGCTCCATCGCCGCCTGTACCGCATGTGTCTACTGAAAAATCGACATTAGCGTCAATCCTTTCCGCCTTCATGCGCATAACTCTCGCAAATCCGGTTATTTCATCTATGGTTTCACCTTTCATCCTCAATCCTGTTATAAAGCTTCCTATCTGCGCTTGAGTGGCATTACCATCCATTATTATATTCATGGCCTCAATAGCTTCTTTTTCGAACAAATCTATTTTTTCTACTATTTTGCTTATATATGGTTTTAACATTTTGGCTACCCCCTTTTAATCTCCAGGAAATTTCTTAAAATCTGCATTCCATACTCCGTCAGAACAGACTCGGGATGAAACTGTATACCGTACATTGGATATCTTTTGTGTTTCACACCCATAATCTGGCCATCCTCTGTTGATGCAATCACTTCAAGTTCCTCTGGTAAAGTGCTGCTTTCTATTATTAAAGAGTGGTATCTTCCCGCTTTAAAGCTCTCAGGTATATCCTTAAACAGTTCACCCCTGACTGTCTTAACTATTGATGCCTTACCATGGATCAACTCTTTTGCATGGATAACCCTTCCCCCAAAAGCTTCTCCCATTGCCTGGTGGCCCAGACATACTCCAAGTATAGGTACTTCTTTATGCATTTGCCTGATAAGCTCGACCGATATTCCTGCGTCTCTCGGATGCCCAGGACCCGGAGAAATAACTATATGCGATGGTTTCTTGTCCCTAAGTTCATTTATGGTAATCTTATTGTTTCTATAGACCTCAACCTCCGGATTTATTTCTCCTATATATTGATATAAGTTATAAGTAAACGAATCGTAGTTATCAATGATTGCTATCATCTGATATCACCTGCCTCTCTGATTGCTTTTATGAGGGCTTCAGCCTTCCTCAAAGTTTCATCATGCTCCCTCTCCGGCACCGAATCTGCAACAATTCCGGCCCCTGCCTGCAAATATGCCTTATTACCCTTGAAGATAAGCGTTCTGATTGTCAGGCACATATCCATTGTGCCGTCAAATCCAACGTATCCTAAAGCTCCGGCATATGGTCCCCTTTTGAATTTTTCAAGTTCATCAATAATTTCCATTGCCCTAATCTTAGGAGCTCCGGATACCGTGCCTGCGGGAATTATTGCTGCCAGCGCATCAAATGCATCCTTATCGTCCCTCTGTGCTCCCGCAACATTGCTGACTATATGCATTACATGCGAATATCTCTCTATATGCATTGGGTTTATGACCTTAACCGTTCCGAACTGTGATATCTTACCAACATCATTTCTCCCAAGGTCTACGAGCATGGTATGTTCAGCTAACTCTTTCCGGTCTGAAAGCAAGTCTTCCTCAAGTCTGCGGTCTTCATTCTCATCCATCCCCCTTCTCCGGGTTCCTGCTATGGGGCAGGTTTCAACTATGCCATTTTCCACCCTTACGAGGGTTTCCGGAGAAGACCCTATGAGTATGAAATCATTGAACCCTAAATAATACATGTATGGAGAAGGATTAATAATTCGGAGCGCCCTGTATACATCTAATGGCTCTGAAAGAACCCCAACTTCAAATCTCTGCGACAAAACCACCTGAAATATGTCCCCGTCTCTAATATACTCTTTGGCCTTTACTACTGCATTGCAAAACTCTTCTTTTGTTACATTACTATTAAATTCTATAGCAGGACTGACTTTTTCATAGTTTACAACCGGTTGGTAAATTTTCCACCTTGTATCATTAATCTCTTGATAGATCTCTTTAATTCTCTCTACCGTTGTAATGTAACTTCTCTCCAAATGCTCATCAGTATGGAGGTTAACAATTATGTGTATCTTCTGTTTCAGGTGGTCATAAGCTATTACCTCGTCAGTCAGCATGAATTCACAATCAGGCAGTTCAAGGTCATCTGTAAGGCTTAGAGGAAGGTCCTCGTAAAATCTCACGATGTCGTATCCAATAAAACCTACTGCTCCTCCGGTAAAACGAGGCAGATTTCTAATTTGGGCTGACTTGTATTCCCTCATTAGTTCCCGCAATATATCAACCGGATTACCTTCTTTAGTCTGCTTTTCTCCCTTGCTGTTAAGAACACATACCCCGTTCCTGCTTGATAATGTTAAATAAGGTTTTCTTCCAATAAACGAATACCTTGCCCACTTCTCTCCGCCTTCCACACTTTCCAGAAGAAAACACTGGCCCTGGGCAAAACGCTTAAACAGGCTTATAGGAGTTTCCATATCAGCATAGACTTCCATCGATACTGGGATAATGTTATGTGTCTTACTCAACTCTTTTACTTCTTCAAATGTAGGATAAAACATTAGAATCTCTCCTTTGCGGAAGATTAAGAAAAGAAAAATGAAAAACCCAGGAAAGAGTTCCTGGGTAATAAGCGTAAAAACTTAATTTCAGCTTACCTCACCTAGTCTCTTCTCAACTCTTCTAAACTCATCTCAGCTAATCTAATTCTAGTATAATATATTTCCAGTTATAATGCAACAAAAATAGAAACGAACGGCAAAAATCTTTTGTCTGGTATTTCTGATACGGGTTTTCGACACTTGATCTAAAAAATAGAATCTTTTAAAATCAGGGAACACTTACCAATAAAGCCTTTCCTGATTTTTTAGTTGTCAAATTCTGAAAATATTTTGTTGTACGGTGTTGTAAATTGTAGTATTCTATGTTATAATAAACGTATAATACCAAAGAGAAAGCAGTGTGCGCATATGAAGCTTAATTACGATAAGAAGTCCAATGATCCTACTTACTTCATTCAGGTTGGGTTCCGTAACGGTAAAAAGACTTCGACCAGAAATGTGGCGAGGATTGGCAAGCATTCCGAACTGCTGGCCATTGATCCCAACCCTCTTGCTTACGCTAAAAGGAAAGTGTCGGAAGCTAACGAAGCTCAAAAAAACAACAAACTCAGCATGAGTTTTGAGATTGATTTCGATGAGAAACTCACCGCCACCGGTGACATCGCGTCCAAGTCGAACCTTTTGAACATAGGCTACATAATTTTGCAGAAGGTCTATCACG